>JBEEHI010000099.1:0-3071 GCA_041167305.1 Verrucomicrobiota bacterium | reverse complement strand
TGAGATACGTGCCGATTTTGTTCGCGACGTCACCCGTGTAAGTCGTGCGGTCGGTGCCGACCATGACGGCGTCGACTTTCCCGCGCTGCATCAAATGGCCGCCGGCGTTGTCCGCGATGACGGTGTGTGGCACTCCGTGTTCGCCGAGCTCCCATGCCGTGAGTTTCGATCCCTGGCTGCGGGGCCGGGTTTCGTCTACCCAGACGTGGACGGGAATTCCGGCGTCATGCGCAGCGTAGATGGGGGAGGTCGCCGAACCGTAATCGACGAAGGCCAGCCAGCCGGCGTTGCAATGCGTAAGGATGTTGACCAGGCCGCCAGCCTTTTTCTCACTCAGGCCGCGGATCAGCTCGACGCCATGCTCGCCGATGCGCCGGCAATGTTCCGCATCTTCATCCGCGATCTCGCGCGCGGTTTGGAACGCAACGCGTTGTCTTTCCTCGGGTGATTCTGCCGCGGCGAGACTTTTCAACTGTCGGTCAATTGCCCACGCCAGATTCACCGCGGTGGGGCGCGTGGCTTTCAATTGCGCCGCTGCCTCTGTGAGATCGTCCGACTCAAAGGTCGCCAAATACATTCCGTAGCCCGCGGCCGCTCCGATCAACCCCGCGCCGCGGACGTGCATCTCGCGAATCGCAGTCGCCATCTCCCCCACCGTGCGCACTTCTTCGATCACGAACCGATGCGGTAACGACCGTTGATCGATCAATTGGATGACGCGTTCGTCGTCCGGCTTGGGCCAGATGGTCCGGTAATGTTGGCCGCGCACGTTCACGAGCCATTAGAATGCGATCAACATCCATGCAAAGCTAGAGCGGAAAATCCCAATGGAAATTGTCAGCCCGACGCGAGGATTTGGCTTCCCGAACGCGCGGCTCGTTTTGTTCATTACCGGCCTGATCGTCCTCGCGTTCGCTCTCCTCGGACTGCGGAGCGTCGATTGGTTTCTGCTCAAGAAATCGCTCCGGCACAAGTTCACGAAGATCGAATGGATTTCCACGAGCGAGCTGGCCGATTGGCTGGCGAACAAAGGCCGGCCCGCGCCCGTGCTTCTCGATGTGCGGACGCCGGAAGAATGGAACGTGAGTCATCTGCCGGGCGCGCGCCGAGTCGACCCGAGTGGCTCTGCCGAAAGCGTCGCTGCGGGATTGCCGAAAGAAACGCCGATCGTGACGTATTGCGCGGTCGGTTACCGCTCGGGCGAAACGGCAGACTGGTTGCGCGCCGCCGGCTTCACCAACGTTCGCAACCTCGAGGGTTCCATCTTCCAGTGGGCCAATGAGCATCGCCCGTTGGTGCGAGAACAGGAGCGCGTCAGCCAGGTCCATCCTTACAACACGTTTTGGGGCCGGCTGCTGAATGACGACGTGCGTGCACCGGTGAAGAAATAGCCGTAGCCGGGATCGCCGATCCCGGCCGCATGGAGGCGAGGCAAACCAGGCCGGGATCGCCGGTCCCGGCTACAGCTGATTGCTCAGGATCACCCGTGAGCCGCAGGTCGAGACCTGGTGATAAATGTGGACGCGGTTGGTGATCAGCTTTCGCCAATAGGAAACGCGATCTTCATCAATGATGAGATAGATCGGGTTCGATCCATCCCAGGCTTCGAGGAGAAAATGTTCGTCGAGATATTTGTTCTGCGAGGCCGGATCCTTCTCGAAAAAGGCCGGCGCTTGATTCACCAGGAAGAATTTCTTGTCGAGATAGAAGCTAAGACTGCTTCCGCTGCGCAGCGATCCTTCATAAACGACTTCGCCATTTCGACCGAGCCGGGGATTGAGGTAATCCGCCGCGTCCGCGAGTGAAAAAAACGGTGCCGCCCGGGAGCGCGCTTCGACCAGGCAAAAACCCACGGGCACCATCGTCGCGAGGGCGACAACGAGCGTGATTTCGCCGCGCTGCTTTACAACCAACAGCGCTCCGATGGCGAAAGTGACCAGCGAACCCACGGCGATCTGGGCGAGCGGACTGAGAAAAATCCAGGTGCTCGTGTTGAATGAATGCTCGAGGAAACCCGCGGCAACGGCTGGCCGGTAGTAAGTCGTAGCGCCAATCGTCACGCCAACAAACAGTGCGAGAGTGATTCCGGCGACGCGTAGAGGTCGCGAGATACGCTCCCACGAGCTCGCGGCGAAGAGCGCGAAACCCGGCGCCGCGGCCAACGACGAAAAAACGTGGCGCTCCCCGGCCAGGATGGGCCCGAGAAGGCCGACGGCGATCCAAACGAGCGGAAGCGCATCTGCAAAAGCGAATTCGTTAGGCCGAAATATTTTTCGCGGCGCGAAAATCAATCCGGGCAGAACCAGAAGAATTGCCGGAAACCACCAGGCGAAGTGGAAGAGCAGAAATCGCCAGCGCGGCAGGCTAGCGGTCGCGTCAGTCCGGCCGGGAAAGTGGGACAGAAATCCAGGAAAGTTCTGCTGCGCCCAGACAAACCATGGGGCGACGAGCAGAACGAAGAGCAGGAGATTTCTCCAGTGGAGCAAAAGTCTAAAGCGCAGACGGGCTTCGCGGAAGAAAATTGCGAGAAGACCGCAAATCGCGGCGAGATAAATCAGGGCGCCGGGACCTATCGTCAGGCTGGCGAGACCGGCGGCAATCCAGACGCCGGCGAACCACGCCCGGCGGGACTTTTGTTGTTGATAGCCGCGGACGGCGCAGTAAATCGCGGCCACGATGAAGAGCGCGAAAATCGCGTCCGGCGTAACCATTCGCCCGGGCAAAAATGCGCCGACGGAACAAACGTGGATGAGCCCCGCAGCGAAGCCTCGCCAATAACCGGCGAGCCGTTCGCCGATGAGAAACGTGAGCGCGACCGACCCGAGCATGGCGAGCGCGATCGGCAACCGCGCCGCGGTTGCGCTGAGCCCGAAGACCTTGAAGGAAATCGCAGTGGCCCAGTAAGCCAAAGGCGGGGTTTGCAGGAGGGGCGTGCCATCGTTCGTGGGCAGCAACCATTGTTTGGAGTCGAGCATCGCGCGCGCGCCACCGGCGAGCTGGCCTTCCGCGCCGTCATGCAGATCGCCCCACGCTGCCGTGCCGATATGAAGCACGGCCGTCAGCGCCAGGAG
>JBEEHI010000098.1:0-2568 GCA_041167305.1 Verrucomicrobiota bacterium | reverse complement strand
AGCAGCCGCGCGGCGAGGCGGATCACGAAACCGAGCGCGGCGGAGCTGGTGCCTCTGAGGATCAGGCGTTGCGCGGTAGAGGTCATTATTTTCGGCTTGTATCCGCGGGTGCGGCAGTTGACCAAGGCTTATGTCGCCGCGGAAAGACGATAAGCCAAAACCGATCGTCGGTGTCTTTCGCAGTGCCGTGTTCAATGCCTCCGAGCGCTTCATCCAGGAACAGGGCGCCGCGCTGACTCGTTGGCGTCCGCTCGTCGTGGGGCTCGAACGGAAAGGGGAAGTGGCGCCGCGATTGCGCGAGGGAATGATCGTGACGGAGAGCGCAGGTGAGCGGCTGGCGTTTCGTCTGCGAGGGCGCGGTGGACGCATCGAGACGCAGTTGCGAGTTGCGAGACCCGCATTGATTCACGCTCATTTCGCAACCGATGGCCTTCTCGTCCTCCCGCTCGCGCAAGCGCTGGGCGTTCCGCTGATCACCAGCCTGCGTGGCTATGACGTGACGCGGACCGATGGCGCGATGCTCAGGTCCGGCCGGCTCAGTTGGATGCGCTACGCCCTCGGCAAAAAACGATTGCAGCGTGATGGCGCGTTGTTTCTCGCCGTGTCCGATGCGCTGCGCGAACGAGCCATCGCGCGCGGCTATCCGGAGGCGCGAACGCTCACTCATTACAACGGCGTCGACCTCGACCGTTTTCGGCCGGACGTGGCGGCACGCGAGCCGGGTCTGGTTCTGCATGTCGGAAGACTGGTGGAGAAAAAAGGGACGAAGATTTTGATCGAGGCGATGGCCGGGGTAGCGGACGCTACGCTGGTGATCATTGGCGAGGGACCGCTGCGCGCCACGCTGGAGCGAGAGGCGCGCGAGACCGGCGATCGCGTCCGCTTCCTGGGAGCGCTGCGCTCGGACGAAGTGGCAAATTGGATGCGGCGTGCGTCGGTGCTCGCCGCGCCGAGCGTCACAGCGGCTGACGGAGATGCCGAGGGTCTGCCGAACGTCGTCGTCGAGGCCGCAGCCTCCGGCCTCCCGGTCGTCGGCACCAATCACTCGGGAATTCCAGAGGCAATCGAGGACGGCGTCAGCGGATTTCTTGTGCCCGAAAACGATGCCAGCATGCTGGCCGCACGACTTCGCGATGTGCTCGGCTCGGAGTCGCATCGAAGTCAGATGAGCCTCGCAGCGCGCCGACTGGCCGAGCGCAAATTCAGCCGGCAACTGTTGACGGCGCGGCTCGAATCGATCTACGACACGGTTGCTGGATTCGATCGCCAGATGTTGGACTAACGAGTAGTTGGTGGCGAAGTTCAGCTGCTTTGGTTTGGCTCTCCAGGCTGAAATTCCGGGCAGACGCTTTGGAGAAAGGCGGAGAAGCGTCTGGCCCGCGCCTGCCAGGTGAAGTAGGCCGCGTTTTGCCGCGCCGCGTAACCCAGTTTTTCGGTGTCAGGCCGATGGGATACGGCCAATCGTACCGCCGCCGCAGCCGCCGCGACATCATCGGGCGGGACCAGGAGCGCGTTCTCCTGGTGGTGGAGCACTTCGCGTAAGTCGGGAAGGTCGGGCGCCACAATCGGCCGGCCGGCAGCCAGGTAGGAAAACGTTTTCATGGGAAGAACCGTGCGGCCATGCTCGCGGAGTGGCGCCGCTGTCGGAGGGATGACGAGACAATCGGAGGCGAACAGGTACGCGGCCACCTCCGACGGCTCGACGCGCGGCCGCAGCCGGACATTCTTGACGCCCGCCTCCTGGATATGGTGGAGGACGGTTCTCTCTTCCGCGGACCCGGGAACGGCGCCGACCAGCAGAAAAATTACATCGGGTAATTGTCGCGCTACCTGCACCAGAAAATCGGTCCCTTTGCTGATGTCGACGCGCCCGGCGTAGGTCGCGATGCAATCAGCCGTCTCGAGACCCAGGTGCGCACGCGCCGCTTCGCGGGATAGTGGCGGTGTAAAAAGCGCGGCCGCGTATCCATTGTAATTCGTCATCACACGCGCTTCCGGGATTCCCGCCTTGATGAAGCTCTGGCGGCAGAGATCGGAATGCGTTACGACCCCGAGCAGATTTTTCCGACGATAATTCAATGCCCGCCACGGACCGAATATCGCGTCCTCGTTGATGTCCACGCGATAGGTTTCGAAAACACAATTCAGGCCCGCGGCAAGGGCGAGAGTCAGGGCAAAGGGATCCCGCGTATGGATGAGTGCGTGCCGGTGTCTGCGCGCGTGCCTGACGTTGCGAAGGTCAGCCCTGGCTTCCGGCAAAATGCTGTCAGCCCGATCCGAACAGACCGGAACGAAGTCGATGGAATCCGGAAGAGCATCCAGCCCGTAGTAATCGACAATCTGCTCGCGCCACGCGGGACCGACGGCGTCCGACTTGCAGCACACGACCTCAACGTGATGGCCCAGCCGCGCCAGCTCCGTCGTCGTCCAGACCAATTGCTGGGTATTGGTATGGTGCGAGGGGATCGTATGATGGCAGAGACTGACGATTCTCATCGAAGAAGTTTGAGAACGGACGTTAGTCTTACCCCTGAAGATAATCACATGGTCAATCGCTTTCGCCGTGTC
>JBEEHI010000097.1:0-2784 GCA_041167305.1 Verrucomicrobiota bacterium | reverse complement strand
ACTTGGCTTCGTAGGTGAAATCGGCGTGCGACGGACGGTAGGTCGATTTCATTTCGGCGTAGGCCTCGGGACGCGCATCCTTGTTCATCACCAGGATGGAGATCGGCGTGCCCAAAGTGCGACCTTCAAAAACGCCGGAGAGAATCTGGCAGCGATCGGCTTCGTCTCGAGGCGTGACGATGGCACTCTGCCCGGGACGGCGACGATCGAGTTCGTGCTGGATGTCGGCTGCACTCAGCTCGATTCGCGGCGGGCAACCGTCGATCACCACGCCAACGCCGCCGCCGTGGGATTCGCCCCATGTCGTGATCCGGAAAAGTTGTCCGAAGCTGCTGCCCATTAGCGGAATGTTAGACGGCGCGCCGAAGATTAACAATGTGGGAGGGACCTTTGTGTCCCGACTCTTGTAGGGCGTTTCTGTGAAACGCCGGTCGATGGCGTCTCATAGAGACGCCCTACAAATCAGCAGCGGAGCTAAATCGCCGCGAACGCCGTCTTCAGATCTTCGATCAGGTCATCGACTTTCTCGACACCGACGGAAAGCCTGACGAGCGAATCGGTGATCCCGAGCGACGCCCGCATCTCCGGCGGAATCGATCCGTGGGTCATGATGGCGGGATGGTTGATGAGACTTTCGACGCCGCCCAGGCTTTCAGCGAGCGAGAAGAGATGCGTGTTCTCGAGAAAGCGGCGTGTCCCGGCCAGGTCGGTCTTCAAAACGATGGTCACCATTCCGCCGAAAGCGCGCATTTGTTTCTTCGCGAGGTCATGCTGCGGATGCTGCTCGAGGCCGGGGTAGTAGATTTTCTCGACTTTCGGTTCCTTCTCCAGAAACCGCGCGATCTCCATCGCGTTCTCGCAATGCCGTTCCATCCGCAGCGCGAGCGTTTTTAATCCGCGCAAAGCCAGAAAGCTATCGAACGGGCCGGCGATCGCGCCGACTGCATTCTGCAAGAACGCGATCTGATCGCCGAGTTCCTTGTTCTCTCCCACGACGATCACGCCGCCGACCATGTCGGAATGGCCATTGAGATATTTCGTGGCCGAATGAATCACCATGTCGAACCCGAATTCGATCGGCCGCTGCATCCAGGGGCTCGCGAAAGTGTTGTCGGAAACGCTGATCGCCTTATGGGCGCGCGCGACTTTCGCGACGGCCTCGAGATCGATCAGTTTCAAAAGCGGATTGCTCGGTGTTTCCACCCAGATCATGCGGGTGTTCGGCCGCATCGCCGCTTCCACTTTCGACGCGTCGCTCATGTCGATGAAAGTGAAATCGAGATTGGCGGATCGGCGCCGCACGCGCTCGAACAAACGAAACGTCCCGCCGTACAGATCGTCGC
Organism: Verrucomicrobiota bacterium; assembly: GCA_041167305.1. Lineage (GTDB taxonomy): Bacteria > Verrucomicrobiota > Verrucomicrobiia > Chthoniobacterales > UBA10450 > AV80. The sequence continues at coordinate 1,441 of JBEEHI010000097.1, read as the reverse complement.
TGACGACGACGTGTGAACCGCTGTCGAGCCCGTCGAGCGCGGTCGCCATCGCGGCGAGCCCGGAGGCGAAAGCCCAGCCGCGCGTGCCGCTTTCGAGATTCGCGACGCAACGCTCGTAGGCGCTGCGCGTCGGGTTGATCGAGCGGGAATAATCGTAGCCCTTGTGCTTGCCAGGACTTTCCTGGACGTAAGTCGAGGTCTGATAGATCGGCATCATGATCGCGCCGGTCGTGGGATCAGGTGATTGGCCCGCGTGGATGACGCGCGTGGCGATATCGTGTTGTTTTTTCATGGGAATGTTATCCGCAGATTCCACAGATTAGCGCAGATTAACGGAGGGCAGGAAAAGAAGTCGGACTCATCCAAAAAAATCTGCGTCAATCTGCGAAATCTGCGGATCAATTCTCCGAGGGCATTTGGCGCCGCAGATACGAAAGGAGGTCGCTCCGCGTGATGAGGCCGAGGAATTTGTCGTTATCCATGATGATAGCCACGCGTCCACGCTCAAAGACTTCCAGCAGGTCGCTCATCTTCGCGGACGGCGACAAGGTTTCGAGTTTGTCGGTCATCGCGGTGTGCACGGCGTGGTTAAAGCGCTCCGAATCGTGATGAACTTTCATGAGGACATCGGATTCATCGAGGATACCCACTGTCTTCCCGATTTCGTCCACCACCGGCACCTGGGAGACATCGGCGGCGCGCATCCGCTTCACAGCGGTTAGCAAAGTATCGCCCGGCCCAACCGTAATCACCTCGCCAGCTTCGTGACGGTGACTGATGAGATCGCTCAGGTCGCCCTGCGCGGGGCGGCGGACGAATCCCTGATCGGCCATCCAGAAATCGTTGTACATCTTCGAGAGATATTTGTTCCCGTCATCGGCCACGAAGGTGACGACGCGCTTCTTCTCGGTTTGGGCGCGGCAATAACGAAGCGCGCCTGCGAGCAGCGTGCCGGACGAGGACCCGGCCAAAATTCCTTCCTTGGCCAAGAGCTCCCGCGCCGTCGCGAAGCTCTCGGCGTCCTCGATCGTGTAGGCGTCCGCGACGCGCGACAGATCGGCAATGTCGGGAACGAAATCTTCGCCGATGCCTTCAACGGCCCAGCTGCCCGCCGTGCCGATGTTCCCGGTCTTCACATAATCGACGAGGATCGAGCCGGCCGGATCGGCCAGGACCATTTCCAAATTTGGCTGCACGCGAGCGAAGAAACGCGACAGACCGGTGATCGTCCCGCCGGAGCCCACGCCGCAAACGACGGCGTCGAGATGATGGCCCATCGCCTCCCAGATCTCGGGGCCGGTCGTTTTTTCGTGAGTGCGCGGATTCGCGGGATTGCCGAACTGGTTCACATAAAACGCGCCGGGGATTTCCGAGGCCAAGCGCGCCGCCATATCCTGGTAATATTCAGGATGGCCACGCATGACGTCCGAGCGCGTGAGCC
>JBEEHI010000096.1:0-16048 GCA_041167305.1 Verrucomicrobiota bacterium | reverse complement strand
CATGCTGCCTTCGCCTCCGCGATCCATCCTTTTTTGCAGTTCGTCGGCCGACCAGACGGTTATGTTTCCCATCGAGGACGAGCCTTCTTCGACCCAATGTCCGGCACGATTGCTCCCAAGTTCCGCGGGCGCCCAGACATAACGCCTGCCGTTTATCACCCTGTATTTTGAGACTCCCCGATCCGCGGTGGCCTGGTCGTTCGCGATCTGTCCGGTGATCTGCAAACGCGATTCTACATCGACCTTCATGGCTACGCCGCCGGTGATAAATTTCTCTCCCGGGACGGCAGAAGCGATTATCTTCTTTTTGCCTGCGGCGACGACGAGCAGGTATTGATTATTCTTCACCGCCGCGCTGTGGGTGTTGAGCTTAACGACGTAATGCCCGGCGGGGACGGTTTTCGTCGCGAACGAGGCATTCGCGCTCAACGGTCCCTTAAACGCTACGTGGCCACCGGCATCGAAAACAGTTACCTCCATCGGGGGCACCGCAGCATACGCCGCGGAAGCGATGCCGAGAAGAAGCGCGCTAGCCCAGCGCACGAATCGTGAGTGATCAAGTATATGTGTTGTCATGATTTCAGGCTCTGCTTTCCTCCGCGCCGCGCCATATCCACTTGGCCGGAAAGGTGCGGGCCGGTTGACTCTGAATAGGGGGTCGCTCTTGAGACTGTTCCTTTCAGATGGGATATTGATTTTCGGAGTTAGGACGAACGCGTTTCGCCATGATCATGAAGAAGCGAGCATCAAATCGACGGCGGCGCCGATCCATCATTGCCTTCGAAATGGTGCGGCTGGATCGCAGCGCCGCGGAGCCGCTTCATCAGCAGCTCTTCCGGCAGATTCGGGATGAGTTGAGGTCGGGAAACTTTAGCCGCAGCTCTTCGCGGTTGCCTTCGTCACGAGTCTTGGCGGCCGACCTCGGCATTTCGAGACTCACCGTCAATCTGGCGTTTTCGGAACTTCATGCAGAAGGCTATCTCGTCGCGAAACCGGGTTCGGGCACGTTCGTCGCCGACCCACTGCCGGATTCATTCCTTAGTGCTGACAAAGCGGGGTTGTCGTCGCAGATGGCGCAGGAGACGCGTGTTTCCGATCGGGTGAACAGAATTCCAGATCGGCGCGTAGCAGAGGAATTTGATCTGGGGCCGACCAATGCCGGACCCGGTGTTTTGCTGCAGTCGGGGATTCCGGCGGTGGATGAATTTCCAGTCGCGATCTGGGAGCGTCTCCGCGCACAGCTCCTGGCCAGGAAGGGAGCGAATTTGTTGCGCTATGGCTCCAATCGCGGCGACGCCGATCTGCGGAAAGCGGTCGCGGCCTACTTGTGTGATTTTCGCGGGGCGCATTGTCATCCCGACCAAATCCTTATCGTGGCGGGGATGCAGCAGGCCATGCTGATCAGCGCCATGGCGGTCTCAGATCCCGGCGATGACGCCTGGATCGAGGATCCCGGTTTCCATCAGGCTCGCCGGGTGTTCGCGCTGGCAGGGACAACGATTGTGCCGCGCCCGGTCGATGCGGAAGGAATCACGATCGACGGAACGCGGAGACGCCGGTCGCCGAAGATTATTTACGTTACTCCGTCCCATCAATTTCCACTCGGCGTTACGATGAGCCTCAAGCGAAGAAAGGCTTTGCTGGAATTCGCCCAAACCCGCGGCGCTTACATTCTCGAAGACGATTACAACGCCGAATTCCGGTTTAGCGGCCCGCCGCTTCCTTGTCTTCAGGGACTCGATCGCGGTGGTCGCGTGATCTACGCGGGAACCATGAGCAAGATCCTCTATCCCTCGTTGCGCCTGGGATATCTTCTTGTCCCGGCTCCCTTGACAGATGCAGTCGCGAAGCTTCGCACGGCCATGGATCAGCATTCCCCTACCATCGATCAAGCCACCCTGGCCCGTTTCATCGCGGAGGGCTTTTACCTCAGCCACGTGCGCCGGATGCGGAAGATTTATTCCGAACGGCGCGAGATCTTCATCGAACAATTCAACAAATTGCTGGGCGACCGCTTTACCCTCGAAACCGGGGATGCCGGTCTGCACGCCCTTGCCTGGTTCCGGTCGGAGAGAGACCTCCCGTTCCTTGAACGCGCCGCTCCGACTCTCGCGGTCAAGATCAGTCCGCTCTCGTTTTTCTGCATCGACGCAAAACTTCCGCCGGCTCTCCTGCTCGGGTTCGCAGCCTGGTCGCCCGCGCAAATCCGAGAAGGGCTGGGCAGGCTCGCGCGAGCGCTGGAGAAACAACCGCGCGCGGGTAAATCCAAGTCAGCTTTCCGAAACGGGAATTAGTTCGCGCTCGCGGGCATTTCTTCCCGGCGTTTCGTTTGCAGACGGAGCTGACCGCAGGCCGCGTCAATGTCATGTCCTTTTTCGCGGCGGAGTGTCGCTACGACGCCGTGGCCGCGAAGGATGGAAAGAAAGCGCTCCTGCGTTTCTCGCGAAGGCCGCGACCATTCAAGGCCTTCGACGGTATTGTAGGGAATGAGATTGATCTTCGCGCCTAATCGCCCCGCATGACGCGCGAGCAAATGCGCCTGTTCATCGGCGTCGTTCACGCCGGCGATCAAAATGTATTCGAAATAGATGCGCTGCTTCCTGAGGCTGGCGTAGTAATCGCAGGCGGCAAGAAGAGTCGTTAGGTCGTACTTGCGATTCACCGGCATGATCTTGTTGCGGACTTCGTCTGTCGCGCCATGAAGGGAAATGGCGAGCCGGCTCTGGAGCGGTTCGTCCGCCAGCTTGCGGATTTGCGGCGCAAGACCGCTGGTCGAAACGGTGATGTGACGCGCGCCGATTTCGAGGCCCCAGGGAGCGTTAATGATCCGGATGGCGCGCACGACGTTCGTTAAGTTGGCCAGCGGTTCGCCCATGCCCATAAAGACGACGTTGTCGATCCGGTCGGCGGTCGCCTTTTCCACGGCCAGCAGTTGCTGCACGATCTCGCTCGTGTCGAGATTGCGCGAGAAGCCATCAAGACCGCTCGCGCAAAACTTGCAGCCGTAGGCGCAGCCAACCTGGGTGGAGACGCAAATCGTCCGGCGGTCCGACCGTTCGCCATACAAGGCCGGGGATGCGGGAATCAGCACGGACTCGATCAGGTTACCGTCGTGCAACCGGAAGAGAAATTTCCGCGTCGTATCTTCGGAGCCAAGGACGCGGACCGTTTCCAGATTGCAGAAGGCAAACTCGCCCGCGAGCCGATCGCGCAATGGCTGCGGCAAATCGCTCATCTCTGCAAACGAACCGACGCGTTTCTCGTAGATCCAATCCACGATCTGTTTCGCGCGGTATGGGCGCTCATTCTGGGTGGCAAGAAATGACGCCATCTCGTCGAGGAGAAGCGAGTGAATGGATCTTTTGCCGGCCGGTTGCACGCCGCACGTTACCGCACACGGCCCACTTCCTCAAAGCGCTGGAGGATCTCACACAACGGACACACGGTCACAAAGGCCACCGCAACTTCTGTTCTTCCTTTGTGTCCGTTGTGGACTTTGGGTGAGGTTCCGGTTCACGTTCCGAAATGTCGGTGGCCTCGCACCAAACGAATCGCACTTCGCTCGCCCTGGGCTGGGAGGCAGCGAAGGCGAACGCCGTCCCGGCCTTCATCCTCCAGGGCGCGATGCTCGCCGTCCTCATCTCGTATTACGTCAGTCCCGCGTGTGCGGATTTCTTGAATCGCCTCGCACACTACAAGGAAGAGTACGGACTTGCTTTCGTTGTCATCGCCGCCGCCATCGCGGGTGCCATCGTTCCAGAGCTTTTCGTGATCGTTTTCTTCCAGCGCGGCCGGTTCCGCCGGGAGAACTTGCGAAATCTGAGGTTCACGATCCCGACTTGGGCCATCGACGGAATTCTCGTCGACCTGATGTATCGGTTGAACGCGCATTGGTTCGGCGACGTCACCACCGTCTCGGTCGTGAGCGCGAAAATTCTCGTCGATCAACTCGGCTACAATCCCTTCTTCGCCGCGCCGCTCGAAGTGCTGGTTTACGAATGGAAGAACGAAGGCTTCTCCTGGGCCTCGGTGCGGCGGGCGCTGACCTGGGGCCATTATCGCGACAAGATCGTCCCGACGCTTCTCGCGACCTGGGCCGTCTGGGCGCCGCTCATGGCGATTATTTATTCGCTGCCATTCGCGCTTCAGTTCCCGCTCTTCAGCATCGCGCTCACGTTCTGGGTTCTGTTGCTCACCTACATGACGAATCGCTTCGCCGGAAAGGTCCAGGCGGACGCGCCGCCCGCGTTATCGGTGGCAAAATTGTGACGCCGGTGGACGAAAACGCGGAAGCTGTCATCGTGTGCGCCGAACGATGAAATCGCACGAGATTTTCCAACAGATGTCGCCCGCGCTCGCCGCGCAGATTTTCAACTACCTGCACACGGAACAGAAACCGGTTTACAAGGCGGCAATCCAGGGTCTGGCCAACCAACGCAATCTTCGTGGCGTTTTCGTCGAGCGAAAGCCGCCGGCGGAACGGTATCCCTGGATGCAGGCGGCGCTTAGCCGGAAGATCAGCGATTCGCTCGCGAGCCATCTTTTGCAGGCCTGGCTGCTTGCCGCGCAGAAACAGATGCTTTGCGATTTTCTCGACGCAATGGAGATCAAGCATGACGACGACGGGACGGTGCAGGATCTTCCGGCCGAGATGCCGAAAGAAAAAATCGCGGCCGCCGTTGCACAGCTTCTGGCGAAATATCCGCAGGAAGCCGTGGCGGTTTATCTGCACGCCTTTCGCGACATGGACAGCACTGTCCAGTGGCCGGCGCTCGATGAGGTTCTGGCGGAAGAACCGCGGCTGAAATTTGCCGGCCAGCCTTTGTAGGGCGTCTCTGTGAGACACCGTTTCTTGGCGGCACAATTGGCGTCTGACACAGACGCCCTACAATTCAAAATGCAGCAGCGCTTCGTGTACGCCAGCGCCGTGATTCTTAGTCGCGACATATCCACCGCCTGAGCGCACAGCTTCTTTAACTTCAGGAATAGCATTGGTGGGACAGGCGGGGCAGGCGGCGAAGCGGCCATCCAGCATCGAGATGTCGTTATGGTGATCGCCGGCCGCAAAGATTTGTTCGCGCGGAATCTCGAGCAGTCGCGATAATTCAGCCAGCGCAGCGCCCTTGTGATAATCGGCGTGACAAAAGCGCAGGTAAACGGTGTTGCGCTGGTAATGAAATTTTGGCTGATGCGCGCGGGCCCGGTCGATGAATTTCACCACGCGCTCCAATTCCTCCTCATTCTCGGCGACGAGGCCTTCTAGGCCGGTGCTGAGATAGAGGAGACGCGCCCTGGTCCTCTGGTTCACAAAATCGACGACTTCGGCGAGGACCGATTCGGCCGATTGAAAAAGCTTCGCATGCTCGCGTGCGACGCGTTCGTTCCAATCCCCGAACGGCTCCCAATGGCCGCCGTTCGAGGAAGGTCGAAACACGTCGCGCTCGCTGGTCAGGATAAAATCTGGACGGATGGGGAACTCGAAGTCGGTCAGGCCTGACTGGAGCAAATCGACGGAGCGCCCGGTGTTGATTGCCCAAAGGACGCCATCCGCCTGAAGTTTGGCGATGTGCGCCATGCAGCCGCGATCAAGCACAGGGTCGCTGCCATGCGCGACGAGCGTACCATCGAAGTCGGTGCTGAGAAGGCGAAGCTTTGAGGACATCGGGCGGCTAACTTAGGGTTTGATCGCATAACCGCAATCCACGACGGTTCGGAAACGATCATGAGCATGATCAGGATCAAGAGCAGGAACGAGAAATGAAATCGGCTTACGAATTGGCAATGGAGCGGCTGGAGAAAAAAGCGCCCAGCGTTGCGCTCACGGACGAGCAGAAGCAGCAGATCGCGGAAATCGATTCGACTTTCAAGGCGCGCATAGCCGAGCGGGAATTATTTCTCAAAGGAGAAATCGGCAAAGCGCAGGTGGCCGGCAACCTCGAAGAGACGGAGACGCTGCAGAAGCAATTGACCATCGACCTCCGGCGGCTCCAGGAAGATGCCGAGGCGAAGAAAGAGAAGCTCCGCTCCTCGTTTTCGGCCTAACGACAGCGCTTTCTCCGCTTCCCACGGGTCTTGGCCAACACCTCGAGGCGAAGCCTATCGGGCCGGTAACCCACTAATTCGCCCGCCCGGCGGATGATTCCCCTCACTTTTGCGGAACCGAAAGAGGGAAAGATTTTCATGTAAAATCACTTTTTTTCCTTGCTTCCCTAGGGGCAGCCGCCGTAAAAGCAGGGCCGGCAGGAATAAATTTTCCCAGGGGCATAAGAATTGTTATTGACGTTGAGAATCAATTATGACAAATATGGGAAACATAAGAGATAGCCGGGACTGCAAGGGTTGTGGAAACGGCGCCAATAAACCGCAATAACAAACAGGAATCAGGAGAACACAAAATGATCAAACGTAACTTCACCGCGGCCCTCATCGCCGCCGGAATGCTGACAATCGCCAGCCTCGCGCAGGCCACTGTGGTCGACCTCATCAACGGCGATCAGGGTACCGTCACCAACCAGTATGGCACCGCCATTTTCCAGTTCACCCAGCCGCAACCCACGGGCACGGGTGTGATCCAGCCGTTTCTGCGCGTTCAGGCTTCGCCGACGGAGCAGGGTTACAACACCTCGGGGGGGACACCGTTTGATGACAAGGGTGGTCCCTGGACGCACGACATCCAATTCTCCGACCTGCAATCAACGGCCGTGACCGTTAATGGCACGTCCTATTTCAAGATCCTGGTAGACTTGAACGAACCGAACGGCGCCAAATCGACGATTAGCCTGGAGAACATCCAGTTCTACACCTCACAGAACGGCAGCCAGACGACGACCAACCTCAGTTCACTGGGAACGCTTCGCTACAGCCTCGATACCGCCGGTGGCGACAATCAGGTTCTGTTCGACGCGGGTCGTAACCACGGCAGCGGCTCGGGCGATGCATACTTCTACATCCCGGCCAGCGCCTTCGCGGGCACTAATGCGAACGACTTCGTCTATATGTATGTCAATTTCGGTTCGGCAGATACAACGACTGCCGGGGGCTTCGAAGAGTTCACCCTCGTTCGCAACCTGACGCCCGTTCCGGAAATGAGCGCGCTCTTCCCGATCATCGGTCTGATCGTGGCCGTCGGTTCGACCCGCATCCTGCGCCGTCGCCGGATGGCTCAGGTCAATTCCTAAGCAGTTTCTTTTTTCTTATCTCCATTGTTTGGCGGAGGCGACAGTGATCCTGTCGCCTCCGTTTTTTGTACCGAAAACTCTTTCGAATAGGCGATTGCCAATGCCGCCGTCGCACGCCTAAGTTAGCGCCCCTTTGAGATCATGTTTGCGCTCCAACCCGAGATGAAGGTCTTCAGCGGCTCCGCCAACCGGGAGCTGGCGCAACGAATCTGCGACTACATTGGGACACCTTTGGGCCAGGCAACGATCAGCTCGTTTCCGGACGGCGAAACATACGTCAAAATCGAGGAGAACATCCGCGGCCGCGACGTTTTCATCATTCAGCCGACCTCGCCGCCGACGAACCAGCATCTCATGGAATTGCTGATCATGGTGGATGCGGCGCGTCGGGCCAGTGCGGATCGCATCACGGCTGTGATCCCGTTTTTCGGTTACGCTCGCCAGGACCGCAAAGATCAGCCTCGCGTGCCCATCACGGCCAAGCTCGTGGCGAACTTGCTCCATGCGGCCGGTGTAAGCCGCGTGCTGACGATGGATCTCCACGCGCAACAGGTGCAGGGATTCTTCGATATCCCCGTAGACCATCTTTATTCGATGCCGGTCTTGCTTAAATACCTGCGGACGCGGTTGACCCGCAAAACAGTCGTGGTCTCTCCCGACGTCGGAGGATTGAAAATGGCGTCTGCCTATTCGCAGGCGCTGGGCGCAAACCTGGCGATCGTCGCCAAGCAACGGAAGAGCGCTACAGAAACAAAAGCCCAGTATGTGATCGGTGATGTGGAAGGCTGTGATGTGCTCCTCGTTGACGACTTAACCGAGACGGGCGGCACTCTCGTCTCCGCGGCCGCCGTCCTGAAAGAGCGCGGGGCCCTGCAGATTTATGCGGGCGTCGCGCACGCCGTCCTGGTGGATATTGCCATTCCCCGGTTGCAAAATTCCCAGATCGAGGAATTAATAACGACGAACAGCACGCCCGTGCACCCGGTGGAAGGATTCAAGACCACCGTGCTTTGCATCTCCGAGCTTCTCGGCGAAGGCATGAAACGAATCCACAACGACGAATCGGTTTCCTCGCTGTTCAAGATCGATAACGACGGAAAGAATTGAGACATGGCTAAGCAGGTAAAACTTACGGCGGAACCGCGGACGGCCATTGGGCGTTCGGCGGTGCGGAAATTAAAGGCAAGCGGCTCCGTGCCGGCGGTGATGTACGGCTCGAAGGACAAACCGGAAGCGCTCCAGGTTTCCAAGCGCGACATCAACGCGTTGCTGAGTCACGCCGCGGGCGAAAATATTTTGGTGGAACTGGAAGTCGCGGGAAAGAGCCGGCTGGCCCTTGTCCAGGAAGTTCAGCATGCGCCGCTCGGCGGCGCGGTGTTGCATATCGATTTCCACCTGGTCTCGCAGGATGAAGTGATCGAGGCCGATGTCCCGCTCGAACCGGTGGGAACGGCCAATGGCGTGAAAAACATGGGCGGCTTGCTCGAGCACAATCTTCGTTCGCTCGCGATCGAATGTCTGCCGCGCGATTTGCCGGATGTTATCCGCGTCGACGTTTCCGCGCTCGATATCGGCGACTCCATTCACGTGCGCGAAATCCAGTTGCCGTCCGGTGTCACCACGCGAATTAACCCGGAGCTCACGGTATTCTCCGTCCTCGCTCCGACTGTGGAAGAGGAGCCGGTGGCGGCTACGGCGGAAGCGGCGGCTGGCCCCGAAGTGATTCGCGAGAAGAAGGAAGAACCGGAAGCTGGAGCGGCGCCGGGTGGCGCGGCGCCGAAGGGCGCGGCGCCCAAGGAAAAAGAGCAGAAGAAATAGGTGGATCGAGCGCTCCGCGCTCGATCTGGTTTGGCAGCGACAAGCATTCTGTTTAGCATCGCCCGCGGAGCGGCCGATCCACCCATCGCATGTCCACAGAAAGCAGCATTCGATTGGTCGTCGGCCTCGGGAATCCCGGACCGGAATACAACGGCACCCGGCACAACGTCGGCTTCGCGGTCGTCGACCGCCTCGCGAAGGAGTGGGCGCTCACCTGGCAGCATACCAAGAGCTGGCATGCGCTTTGGGCAAAGGGTGAGGAGGCGATTCTCGTCAAACCAACTAGCTACATGAATCGCAGCGGCGAACCGCTCCAGGCGGTCGCGAATTTCTACAAAATAATGCCGGCCGAAATCCTCGTCGTCATGGACGACATGGCGCTGGAGCTCGGACGATTACGGCTGCGCCCCGACGGCGGCACCGGCGGGCATAACGGGCTCGAATCGATCATTGTCCAATTCGGCACCGAAGAAATCCCCCGGCTTCGTGTCGGAATCGGCGCGGCGCCCAGGGAAGGCGCGGTCGATTATGTCCTCGGCCGCTTCTTCGAAGAAGAGCGTCCGCTCGTCGAAAAATCGATCGTCCGCGCGGCCGACGCCGTGAAATGCTCGATTGACAATGGCGTGCTTTCCGCGATGAACCTGTTCAACAAAAATCCAGAACCAGACCGGCCTGAGAGTGGGCCAAAAGAATCATGAAGAATCGTTATGAAGCTTTGCTCGTGCTGAACACACAGGGCAAGGATGACACCGTTAAAGATGTAGTAGATCGCCTCGAGTCCGAGTTCCAAAAGGAAGGCGCCGAGATCGAGCAGGTCCAGAAGATGGACAAGCGCCCGTTTGCCTACGTCGCCGGCGAACTGGATGCCGGGCACTACGTGAATTTCATTTTCCACGCCGACCCGCAGTTGATCGTGAAGTTGCGCGCGAAGTTCAAGCTCGACCCGGAAGTTTACCGGCAGCATTACCAGAAGCTGCGCCCGAAACAGGAGAAGAAAGAGCGGTCCGCGAAAAAGTTGGCCGAGGCCACCTGATTCCGCTAGAACAGCGGCATGGCCAGTTTCAATAAAGTTATCCTTCTCGGGAACCTCACCCGCGATCCAGAGGTTCGATACACCCCCAAGGGAACCGCCGTCACGGACCTGGGTCTGGCGGTCAACCGCACTTACACCGCGGATAACGGCGAGAAACGCGAAGAAGTCACCTTCGTCGACGTGACCTTTTGGGGACGAACCGCGGAAGTTGCCGGCGAATACTTAAAAAAAGGCCGCCCGGTTTTTGTCGAGGGCCGGCTTCAGCTCGATTCGTGGGATGACAAGACGTCCGGACAAAAACGGACCAAGCTCAAAGTCATCGGCGAAAATATGCAGATGCTCGGTGCTCCCCGTGGCGGTGGAGCAGGAGGCGGCGGTGGAGATGAGGAAGGTGGTTCCAGCGCCCCTCGTTCCAGCAGCCGACCCGCCCCGCCGCCGAAAGCAGCTCCCTCCGCTCCGGACGACGACGAGATTCCGTTCTAGCGCTCTGTTCTAATAGAGTGCGACTCTCGAGCCGCGCCCGTATTTCGATGACCCCCACGGAAGCCTGCATCGCACTCAACATGCTTCCGACCATGGGGCCGGTGCGTCTGCGGAAGTTGCTGCAGGTTTTTGAAACGCCGGAACGCGTTCTCTCGGCGCGGCGCGATGCGTTGCACGCCGTGGAAGGAATCGGCCGCGATGTCGCCGATCAAATCGTCAATTGGGAAACGCTCGTCGATCTGCCCGCGGAACTGCAACGCATCCAGGACTTCGGCGCGACCGTCATCACGAGCGAGTCGCCGCTCTACCCACGGCAGCTCCGCGAGATCCACGCCCCGCCCATCGTGCTTTACGTCTGGGGCGAACTCCTCGAGCGCGATCAGCATGCGATCGCGGTGATCGGTTCGCGGCGCACAACGCACTACGGTTTGGAAGCGGCGAAGAAACTTTCTTACCAGCTCGCTTACGCCGGTCTCACCGTTATCAGCGGTCTCGCTCGCGGGATCGATACCGCCGCGCATCAGGGCGCGCTCGCGGCGAAAGGCCGAACGATCGCGGTAATCGGCTCCGGGTTGTCGAAGTTGTATCCGCCGGAGAATGACGCGCTGGCGGAAAAGATTCGGAGCGGGAACGGCGCCGTCGTTTCCGAGTTTTCGATGGCAATCGAGCCCGACCGCCAGACGTTCCCGATGCGCAATCGCATCATTAGCGGATGGAGCCACGGCCTGCTCGTCGTCGAGGCCGGTCTGAACAGCGGCGCATTGATCAGCGTCGCGCAAGCGTTGGAACAAGGCCGCAACGTTTACGCTGTGCCCGGCCACATCAACGCGCCCAGCGCCCAAGGCTCGAACCGCCTGATCCAGCAGGGAGCGAAGCTGGTGATGGACGCGAGCGATATCCTCGACGACCTGCAAATTCTTCTTCCGGATACAAAGCCCGCGCCGGAAGCCGCCGTACGCGCGTTGCCGGAATTAAGCGAAGAAGAGCGCCGTGTTTACGATGCGATCCGCGAGACCGAAACATCCATCGACGACATCGCGACGAAAGCTGAACTGCCGAGTGGCGCCGTTTCCTCCACGCTGCTCCGCCTCGAGCTGAAGCGGCTGGTAAAACAGCTGCCCGGAAAATATTTCGTGAAGCTCGGGTAGTGGCCAGGCGTTCCCGCCCGTAAAACAAGGAGCGGCGATTTGAAATCGCCGAACGCATAAGACGGCGGTTGGCCACAGGCGAGACGCCCGTGCTACGATGCACGTTTGCATGAAAGCCATTCGCCTCACCGCAATCGGTTCGCCGCTGGAAGAGCAGGGGATCGACGAGCCGCCTGTGGGTCCCAGTGATGTCCTGGTCCGCGTTCGCGCTGCCGGCATTTGCCATTCCGACGCGCATTACCGCGCCGGTGTTTCACCGGTGAAACTGCCGCTCACGCTCGGCCATGAAGTCGCCGGCGTGGTCGAGAGAATTGGCGGCGAGGTTAGGAATTTCAAACCCGGCAACCGCGTCTGCGTTCATTACCTCGTCACCTGCGGCGAATGCGCTTTCTGCCGAGCCGGAAACGAGCAGTTCTGCCCGAGCGCCGAAATGATCGGCAAACATCGCGACGGCGGCTACGCCGAAGTCATTGCCGTCCCCGAGCGGAGCGTCTTTTTCCTGCCCGACGAAATTCCGTTCGAGCAGGGCGCGATCATGATGTGTTCGTCGGCGACGTCATTGCACGCGCTGAAGAAAGCGCGCCTGGCTGCCAGCGAAACCGTCGCGATCTTCGGTGTCGGTGGTCTCGGCATTTCGGCGATTCAATTAGCAAAGAACCTCGGCGCCGCCAGGGTCTTCGCCATCGACATAAACCCGCGGAAACTCGAACTCGCGGAACGATTCGACGCGATCGCGATCAACGCCGCGGCCGGTGATCCTGTGGAACAACTTCACGAAATTACCAATGGCCGCGGCGTGGACGTCGCGCTCGAATTGGTCGGTTTGCCGGTCACCATGCGCCAGGCCGTGCAATCGCTCGCGATCCTGGGCCGCGCTGCTCTCGTCGGGCTCACCCGGGAAAGTTTTGAAGTCGCTCCCTACCGCGAGCTAATCAACAAGGAAGCCGAAATCATCGGCGTCTCCGATCATCTCGCGAGCGAGATTCCAGTCCTCCTCGAAATGGCGCGGACCGGACAGCTTGATCTGTCGCACGGCATTATTCGCCCCGTCCCCTTGAAGGCCGGCGCAATCAACGCCGCCTTGGATAGCCTCGAAGAATTCAGCGACGACGTTCGAGCTGTAATTCTTCTGTAGCCGCTTCGCTGAATTGTAGGGCGTCTGTGTCAGGCGCCTCGGTGGCGTTTCACAGAAACGCCCTACAAGACATCTCGCGCGGCGACTGAGCGCCGCGGCTACAGCGCGCAAATCCGATTTGCGAACTGGCGGGGTCTCTTCTATCCTCCGCGCCTTGGCCACAGAACGGCGGGAGAAATATCCGGCTGTTTTTGCCAGGACCGCAGGTTTGCCCCGAAACCCACATGTCCAAGTCACTCATCATTGCCGAGAAGCCCAGCGTGGCGGCCGACCTCGCGCGCGCTTTGGGAAAAGTGCCGAAGCAAGGCGGGCACTACGAGAACGACCAGTACGTCATCTCGTCGGCTGTCGGCCACGTTGCGGAATTGCTCATGCCGGAGGACATCGACAAGAAAAAATACGGCTTCTGGCGGCTCGAAACGCTGCCGATCATTCCGGAGAAATTCGAGCTCAAGCCGATCGACCGGTCGAAGGACGTTTTCGGGACGCTCAAGAAGCTGATTGCGCGCAAGGACATCGACCAGGTCATCAATGCCTGCGACGCCGGTCGCGAAGGCGAGCTCATCTTCAATAATCTTTGCGCGCTCGCGAAGAACAAGCACCCGGTCAAACGTCTTTGGTTGCAATCGATGACGCCGCAGGCCATCCGCGACGCCTTCGGTCATTTGCGCGACGAATCCGAGATGCGCGGCCTCGCCGACGCCGCCCGTTCCCGGAGCGAAAGCGATTGGCTTATCGGCATCAACGGCACCCGGGCGATCACCAAGCGGATGTTCGGTTCGCGCGCCGGCAACGTCGCCTCGGTCGGGCGCGTGCAGACACCGACGCTCGCGATCGTTTACGAACGCGAGCTGGAGATCCGCAATTTCAAGCCGCGCGATTACTGGCGCATTGTCGCGAAATTCGGGATCCAGCAGGGCCAATACGACGGGACGTATCAGCGTCCGGATTTCAAGAAGAGTGACGACGAACACGACCGCGCCGATCGCATTTGGGACCAGGCGGCGGCGGAAGCGGTCTTGGCAGCGTGCCAGGGGAACCCGCTCGCGAACGTCACCGAAGAGAAGAAGGCCAGCTCGCAGATCGCGCCGCGGCTTTACGACCTGACGACGTTGCAACGCGAAGCGAACGGCCGCTTCGGTTTTTCGGCGAAGCGCACCCTGCAAATCGCGCAGGCGCTCTACGAAAAACACAAGATGCTGACCTATCCGCGAACGGATTCGCGCGCCTTGCCGGAAGATTATTTGCCGATTGCGCGCCAGACCCTCGGAAACCTTTCCGGCTCGCTCCAGTCGCACGCGGAAAAGGCATTGAAGAACGATTGGGTCCGGCCTAACAAACGGATCTTCAACAACGCCCAGATCAGCGACCACTTTGCCATCATCCCGACGACGTCGGAAGCGAAGAACCTCGATGACGCGGAGTCGAAGATTTACGACATGGTCGCGCGCCGTTTCGTCGCCGTGTTTTTTCCCTCGGCGGAATTCGATGTCACCACGCGATATAGCCAGATCGCGCAGCACAAATTCAAGACTGAAGGGAAAGTGCTGACGGCTCCGGGCTGGCTGGAAGTTTATGGCCGCGCCGTCATCGACGAAGATTCGAAGGATGGCAAAGCCTTGCCGGCCTTGAAGCCGGAGGATCGCGGCCAGGCGAAAACGCTCGAAGCCAACCTGCTCGCGGAAGCGACGAAGCCGCCGCCGCGTTACACCGAAGCGACGCTGCTTTCCGCTATGGAAACCGCGGGCAAGCTCGTGGAGGACGAAGAGCTGGCGGACGCGATGAAAGAGCGCGGCCTCGGCACACCGGCCACGCGCGCCGACATCATCGACGGGCTCATTTATCAGAAATACATGGACCGGATGCAGCGCGAGCTGGTGCCGACCGCGAAGGCTGAGCAGCTAATTCAGTTCCTGGAGGCGGTGAAAGCGTCCGACCTGACCAGCCCCGCCATGACGGGGGAATGGGAACATCAGTTGCGCGAGATGACGCGCGGTAAATTTTCCCGCGAGAAATTCATGGCCGGCATCGTCGATCAGACGAAAGGCATCGTCGACCGCGTGAAGAACTTCGAGGAAGACGATTCGATCGCGCGCGAGACCGAGATTCTTTCGCCGACCGACAAGAAACCGTTGCGCGAGACTTTGCGCGGTTACAAATCGCAGGACGGCGAGTTCATGCTTTACAAGGTCATCGGTGGCCGCCGCATGGAAGAATCGGAAATTGCCGAGCTGGTCGAGAAAGGCGAAATCGGGCCGCTCGATGGTTTCATCTCCGCGAAAACGCGAAACACTTTCGCGGCCAAGCTCAAGCTGGCGCGCGATGAGAAGACCGGGAAATGGAAAGCCGAATACGATTTTGGAAACGACGTCGATCTCGGTTCGGTCGAATCGTTCTGGACCGACCCTGCGACCGGCGCCGAATTAGTCGAGGTCGGCTCCAACTACGTCCTGCGCGAAAAGGACAACGGCGAGTGGAAACAGGCCTTTCGTATCCCGCGGATGATGTGCAAACGCGAAGTCACTCGCGAGCAGGTCGTGCAACTCATCGAACAAGGCAAGACCCCTCTCATTCAGGGCTTCATCTCCAAGAAAGGCCGCCCCTTCGACGCCTTCCTCGTTCGCGCCGACGCCCGGGTGCGCTGGGAATTCCCGCCGCGCGCGCCGAAGAAAGACAAGGACGGCAAGCCAGTCGAGCGCAAAGCCCGCGCGAAAGTCGATCTCTCAAAAGCCCCGGTCATCGGCGAAAGCAAAGTGCACAAGGGCGAGCTGGTCGAAATGGAAGACGCCTACTACGTCCGCAAACCCGACCAGGACAACCGCCAGGTCTTCAAGCTCACCAAGAAACTTTGCGAACACGAGATCACTCCCGACGAAGTGAAAGAATTACTCACCCAGGGCAAATCTCCGTTGATCGAGAATTTCGTTTCCAAACGCGGCAACAAATTCGCCGCCCACCTCGTCCTCTCCGCCAAAAAAGACAAAGCCGAGTTCGAATTCCTGCCGCGGTAAGCGGTGTATCCTCGGCTGGAACACGCTTACTACCCTTCTTTCGTCTGCAGTCGCGGATAAAGCGAATTTGGCGCTTCGTAGACTGCCGTTTTATCGGACGGCGGGAGCGAAAATTGGATAATTGTCTGACCTTGGGGTTGGTATGCGCCACTTTCATAGACTTTCTGCAAAGCTTTTAGGGCTTCCTGCCCGGAGCTGTCCTTCAGGAAAAGCTCCTGCAGCTTCTCCTTTCCAAAAAGTTC
>JBEEHI010000095.1:0-3930 GCA_041167305.1 Verrucomicrobiota bacterium | reverse complement strand
GAAACTAATGTTTCTTTTTCTTCGCGGCCGCCTTTTTCTTGGCGGGAGCTTTCTTTGCTTTTTTCTTAGCTGCCATATCGACTAATCCCCCCTTTCGGTCCGCTTGCGCGGTGGGTTGGTGAAGGATTTTTTTAACTTCACTTACCGTTGTCAGTAGTCACCACGATTTTTTTGTCAAACTTTTTTCAAACATCTTTGCAATTATTTTCACGAGCTCGCGCGCGATTATTTTTTTGGAAGCGCGCAAAATTTTCTTCGATCCGCCGTTTCGAAAGAAAATCGTCACTTCATTTTCATCGCTTTCCATTCCGGTTTCGCTGCCGCTCACGTCGTTCGCCACGATCGCGTCGCAATTTTTCGCGCGCAGTTTTTTCTGCGCGTTTTGTGTCAGGTCGTGCGTCTCCGCGGCGAATCCGACGACCAGATGACGGCGGCGTTTTGGCAGGGAAACGAGAATGTCGCGCGTCGGGATGAGTTTGAGCGCGAAGGCGGTTTTTCGCTTCTTCATTTTTCGTGCAGAAATCGCCGCCGGTTTGTAATCGGCAACGGCGGCGCACATCACCAGCACGTCGCATTCACGAATCGCGCGATGAACCGCGTCATACAGTTCGTCACTCGTTATGATCGAAACATTTTTCGCGCCGCGCGGCGGTGCGATGCTCGCCGGGCCAGAGATGAGCGTCACCTCGTGTTTCTTCGCGAGCGCCGCTTCCGCAATCGCGTAGCCCATTTTTCCCGACGAGCGATTGCTGATGAAACGAACCGGATCGATTGCTTCGCGCGTCGGACCGGCGGTGACGACGAACCTCACGCGATCAAATTATCCTCGCGCGCGAGCAGGAACTCCGCGCGGAAAGCGATGTCGTCCACTTTCCACAAACGACCCACGCCTTCATAACCGCACGCCAGCATTCCTTCTTCCGGCCCGATGAATTCGACGCCCCGCGATTTCAACGTCGCGACATTCTGCTGCGTCGCCGGGTGTTCCCACATCTTCCCGTTCATCGCAGGCGCGATCAGAATTTGCGCGCGGGTGGCGAGGGCGATGGCCGCGAGGGGATGACCCGCGAGTCCGTTCGCCAGCTCGGCGATTACGTTCGCGGTCGCGGGAGCGATGAGGAGAAGGTTTGCGCGATCGGCCAGTTCGATGTGCCCCGGCCGCCAGTTTTCTTTTTCATCGAAGAAGCTGGTGCTGACTGGATTTTTCGAAAGCGTTTGCAGCGTGAGGGGCGTGATGAATTCGGCGGCGTCGCGCGTCATGACCACGAAAACATCGTGGCCCTGCTTCACCAGCAAGCTCGCCAGTTCGGCAGACTTGTAGGCCGCGATCGATCCGGTCACGCCGAGGACGACGGTTTTCCCTTTTGTTGTCATGTCGAGCGGAGTCGAGACATCGCTAGCTTTAAGATTAAGCGGCGCGGTAACACAGAAAAGTTAGAGATCCTTCGACTTCGCTCGGGATGACAAACATCAGGTTAACGCGAGCCTTCGGCTCAGATACCGTTCCGCTCCCATGATATGCCGAAACTTCTGCAAATCCTCCTCCATCGATTTGCTGATGATGGTGTAGCGATAGTCCCGCCACAATTCCATCTCGCGCGCGGCTGTAATGATGCGCAATTCGATCTGTTGCGGCGTTTCCGTTCCGCGCTTGGTCAGCCGCTTCCGCAATTCCTCGAGGTCGGGCGGCATGATGAAAACATCGCAGAGCGCGCGTCGGATCGTGTCGTCGTCGAACGAGCGAATTGCCGCGGCGCCCTGGATGTCCACGTCGATCAGGACATCGACGCCGCCTTGTAGATTCGCGATGATCGGGCCGCGTAGCGTTCCGTAGTAATGCTCGTGGACCTTCGCGTATTCGAGAAATTCTCCGGCCTCCACGCGCGCGCGGAAATCGTCCTCGGTCAGGAAATGATAATCGTCGCCTTCGATCTCCCCGGCTCGCGGCGGACGCGTGGTACAGGAGACGGAGTAAACGAAGTCCGGCGTCTGCCGAAGCGCGTCGCAAAGCGTCGTCTTGCCCGCGCCGGACGGCGCCGAGAGAACGAACAAAATGCCGGTGCGGGTGAATTGCCTATTCAAGGTTCTGGATTTGTTCCCGGATTTTTTCGAGTTCGGATTTGCAGGCGACGACGTGCTGGGAGATTCCCGCGTCGTTCGATTTCGCGCCGAGCGTGTTCAGTTCGCGGAAAATTTCCTGGGTGATGAATTCGAGCGTTCGGCCGACCGGTTCGTTCTTGCGGAGATGATGGGCGAACTGGGCGAGGTGACTTTCGAGCCGCGTCAGTTCCTCGGAAATGTCGGAACGATCCGCGAAGATCGTGACTTCCTTCAGCAGGCGTTCGTCTTCGACCGGAAGATCGAGTCCAGCCTTTTGGATGCGCTCTATCAATGCGCTCCGGTATTTTTTCACGACCTCGGGATACAATCCCCGAATTCCTTTGATCTCCTGACGCAAGACCTTGAGACGATGGATTAAATCCTTGGCGAGATGTTTCCCTTCGCGCTCGCGCATTTTGACTAACTCGCCGAGCGCCGTGGTCAGGGCGCGCTCCACAGCCGGCCAGGCCTTGTCGGCGTCGACGCTTTGTTCCGGCGAACGCATCACGCCCGGCGCCTGCAGGATTGTTCCGATGGTAATTTCGCCGGGGGCGCTCAATTCCTTCTGCAACGTCAGCATCGCGTCGTGATAGGAGCGGGCGAGTGCGGTATCCAGTGCGAGCGCAGCTGCGCCGTTCGCGCCCTGGTGCAGTCCCACGACCACGTTCATTCGGCCGCGCGAGATTTTTTCGTTGATCGCCTGGCGAATCCGCGGCTCGAGCCCGGCGAGATCGCGCGGAAGATTGATGACGATATCGCTCTGCTTCCGGTTCACGGAATTCAGCTCTACGCTGAACTTCGTTCCACCGTGGTCCGCATCGCCACGACCATATCCGGTCATGCTTCTCATTTGATTCCGAAATGTGCCGCCGCTTGCGACACATCTTTATCACCGCGGCCGGAACAATTCACGATGATCAGTTTATCGGAGGGAAGCGAGGGCGCGACCTTAATCACGTGCGCGACGGCATGGGCGGTCTCGAGCGCGGGGATGATGCCCTCGGTTTCCGCGAGCGTGCGGAACGCGGCAAGGGCTTCGTCGTCGGTCGCGTAAACGTATTCGATTCTTTTTTGGTCCCGCAGATAACTGTGTTCCGGACCGATGGCGGCGTAATCGAGTCCGGCGGAGACCGAATGCGTCAACTCGATCTGTCCGTCTTCATTTGCGAGGATGAAAGTTTTCGTGCCTTGGAGAACGCCGAGCCGGCCGCCTTGGAAACGCGCCGCGTGTTTGCCGGTGCGGATGCCTTCGCCGCCGGCTTCAACCCCGATCATTTGGACTGACTCGTCGTCGAGGAACGGATGAAAGAGTCCGATGGCGTTGCTCCCGCCGCCGACGCAGGCGATCAGGACATCCGGCAGTCGGCCTTCACGTTCCTGGATTTGCTGGCGCGCTTCGAGACCGATGACCCGATGAAAATCGCGGACCATCATCGGGTAGGGATGCGAGCCGAGGGCGGAGCCGAGAATGTAATGAGTGGTGCGGACGTTCGTGACCCAATCGCGCATCGCTTCGTTGATCGCTTCCTTCAGCGTCGCCTGGCCGGCAGTGACAGCGACAACCTTTGCGCCGAGGAAACGCATCCGCGCGACGTTGAGCGCCTGCCGTTCCATATCGACGCTGCCCATGTAAACGACGCACTCATAACCAAACCGCGCAGCGACCGTGGCGGTGGCGACTCCGTGTTGACCTGCGCCCGTCTCGGCGATGATGCGCGTCTTGCCCATCCGGCGGGCGAGAAGAATCTGGCCGAGCGCGTTGTTGATTTTGTGCGCACCGGTGTGGAGAAGATCCTCGCGCTTCAAATAGATCTTCGCGCCGCCGAGATT
>JBEEHI010000094.1:0-3118 GCA_041167305.1 Verrucomicrobiota bacterium | reverse complement strand
GCCGTATCGATGGTTCGCTGATCCGTATCCGCCCAGAGATAGACGCTGAAGCCGCCAGGCCACGCGTTTTTAGTCTTATACCACTCGGCATAGTAACTTCCGAGCGCGGTAGCCAAAACCTGCCCGCGGGTCGTCAGGTCACCCCAGGTCTTTCCTGAAGGGACGTTCCAATCTGCAAGATCCGGCCAACCTAGCTGTGAGTGATCGTTTGCTTTTGTGGAGAAGTCCGGCAGCGGTGCGCGAACCCCATGGCGAAACAGGGCGACCACAAGCTTCAGCTCGGTCTCAGAAGCGGCGGAACTGTGCGCCTCAACCGAAGGCTGTTCGCCGGAAGGACGCGCAGGGGATTGACCAATCGCCTGAAGAGACCAACCGAGCAGTATGAGCGGGGTAAGAACGGTAGCGCGCATCATTCGTTGAACGCCTAATGACGTTATTGGTTACTCGAACGGCCAGTTCGTGTCGAGGTTCGTTTCTACCGATTTCTTTGCCAGGGCGCCAGTTGAGAACCGGGGATTCCTTGCCTATGATTGGGCCGTGCCAAAGGAGGAACAGATCGTGACCGAAGGGACGGTTACGCAGGTTCTGCCGGGGACGATGTTCCGGGTGGAACTGCCGGGCTCGCGCAATGTCCTGGCTCATATTTCGGGCAAGATGCGCAAGCATTTCATCCGTATCGTCCCGGGCGACAAGGTGGAGGTGGAGCTTTCGCCTTATGATCTGACCAAGGCGCGCATCATCTTCCGCGAGAAATGAGCGAACTGCGTTGAAGCGTTGAACGGTTAAAAACGTTAAAAGCGTAGGCGCAGTGAAGAGACGAGTTTCGTTTCAGTTAAAGAAGACTTATCATTAACGCATGCGTGCCGTTAAAAAGACGCAGCGAACCAGAAGACCGAAAAAGAATCGACAGGAAAATACCATGGCTGAAGAAAACCAATCAACGACATCAGGCGGCGGAACGATTCCAGCAGCCGCCCAGAATAAATTCGAGAGTAGCAAGACTCACGTCCGCAAAGCCGCGGATGATCTGCGGTCCGCCGCCGGCGTGATGGCGGGGGATTTGAAATCCGCCGCAGGCGCGATGGCCGGTGAGTACAAGGACAAGGCCGAGCAGGTTTGGGACGATGCCCGCGCGCGTGCCCGCACTTTGCAGGATGACGGCGAGCAGTACGTCCGCGAAAACCCGACCAAGGCCGTCTTCACGGCGCTCGGCGTCGGGTTTGTTCTCGGGTTGATTTTCCGCCGCTAGAGATCGCGCCACATGGCTGGCGAAACGATGCGGTTCCGCAATCCCGCGGGACACGCCGGCTTGCTCAATAACCTGGTCTCGCTGCTGAACAGCGTGGCCGGGTTCTTGGAGAGCCGGATCGCGCTGTTTTCCAAGGAATCGAAGACCGCGCTGGTCCACCTCCTGGTGCTGGTGGGGTGCCTGGCGGCGGCGGCGTTCCTCGCGGTGTTCGGCTACATCTTTTTGGTAACCAGCGCGATCGTGGGGCTCGCCCACGTTTTCCACATCTCGTGGGTGAAGATGGCGCTGATGGCGGCCGGGCTGCATTTCATCCTGGCGTTCGTTTGTGTGATGATCGCGCGCAGCCGCATGAACAAATCGATGTTTGAAATGACGGGCGCGGAATTGAAGAAGGATCGCGAATGGCTCAAAAACCTGGACAAGAAAAGTCACTCCACGAACTGAGGCAGGAAGCCGCCCACTCCCGCGATCGCCTGGGGCGCGATTTGACTGGGCTGCGTTACGAGCTGGATTTTCCGCTCAAATTCCGGAAGTCGTTCCAACGGCAGACCGTGCTGTGGATCGGCGCTGCGATCGTGGTGGGCGTCGTTTTCGCGATCATGCCGGCCCGGACCAGGAAGGTGCAGGTTAAGGCGAAGACGAAAGACAAAGGCGAACAGCAGAAGGAAGGGATCCTCGGCGCCGGCCTGGCTTTGGGCGCACTGAAACTGGTGGCGACACTTCTCAAGCCCACGATCACCGCGTTCGTCTCGAAGAAAATGAGTGGCTACGCCGCCGGTGTAGGACCTCAGCGGCGCTCGTAACGATCTCCCGGCAGCGTAGGATCCGCGATTACTTCACGACGGCGGGAACCGGAATCACGTATTTGCCGTCTTTCTCGGCGATGAAGTTTTCGGTAGAGCTGGTCGAACTTCCGTTGGCATCCTTGGTCTCGATGCTGATTTTGAGTTTCTTCGTGGGTGTAAGGGGAAGCTTCGCCTTGCTGCCATCGGGGCCAGTCTGCACTTCCGACGCCTTCTTCACATCTTCCGGCGAAAGATCGGCGAGCTCGATCTTGGAAATCTTGGCCGTGCCGGCGCCTTCAGCCTGCATCATCTTGTAAAACTCAAGCGCCATCGGGTTGGCGTCCTTGGTATAAAGAAAGGATTCCAACGCGGCCTTGTCGCCCTTTTCATAGGCGGCTTTGTATTTGTCGACAAACTCTTTGTCTTGGGCAGGCGTGCCGGCGTAAAGGCCGCCGCAGAACAGCGCGAACACTAATGCGATCAGTTTGGTTTTCATAAGGTGGCGGCCAGTTAGGTCGCAGGAAGCAATGACGACAAGCTTTATTATGGCACCGCTTACTTGTTTGCCCGGAAGCGCGCGCTTAATGTCGCGTCATGTTTCATCGCACTTTATCCCTGGTTCTGTCCGTTTTGGTCGCGACCTGCGCCGGTGCCTTTGCCGCCGATTGGGAGACCGACTACGCCAAGGCTCTGGCGATGGCAAAATCCCAAAACAAGCGCGTCCTGCTGGATTTCACCGGCTCGGACTGGTGCGGGCCGTGTATTGAGCTGCGGAAACGCGTCTTTTCGCGCCCCGACTTTAGCGCTTACGCGGACAAAAACCTGGTTTTGGTGGAGATCGATTACCCGCAACGGAAAAAACAATCCGACGAACTGAAGAAACAGAATGAGAAGTTGAGCAAACAGTACGGGATCGACGAAAAGGGATTTCCGACTGTGATGCTGCTCGATCCGTCAGGCAAGGTGCTCCGCGAATTCACCGGTTATGACGGCGAGACGACGGCCGGATTTATCGCGTGGATCGAGGGCAAGGAGAAGAAGTAGGACCACAATGGGTTCGAGGCAGTTGTTCGAAGTCGACCCG
>JBEEHI010000093.1:0-26488 GCA_041167305.1 Verrucomicrobiota bacterium | reverse complement strand
GGTATGCGAGGTAGCTGATTCGCCCCGCGAACTGCCGGATCGCTTTTTGTTTCGATTCATCGCCGGGAATCTGCAAGCATCCGCGTTCCTTATGAACCGGATGCTCCTGTTTGTTTCGTTCCTTGTCATTCCGCTGTCTGCCTTTGCCGCCGATCCGCCAGCGAAACCGCCACTGACTCCCGCCGATAATCTTGTGGTCGATGGAGTCCCGCCAATCCCGGGCGAATTGCCCGAGCAGGTCGGCCGCTACACGGAATCGCGCGCGGCCACGATGCAGGATTGGCACCCGACCCGCGCTGAGATCCTGATCACGACGCGCTTCGGCGACACGAACCAGATTCATCAGCTGACGCAGCCCGGCGGTGCGCGGACGCAACTGACGTTTTTCCCGGATCGCGTCGATGGCGGATCGTTCGAGCCGACCAAGGGCGAGTATTTCATTTTCACGAAGGGCGCCGGGGGCAACGAATTCAACCAAAACTACCGCTACGATCTGGCGACGGGCGACATCATGCTGCTGACGGACGGCAAATCG
This sequence comes from Verrucomicrobiota bacterium, assembly GCA_041167305.1. Taxonomy (GTDB): domain Bacteria; phylum Verrucomicrobiota; class Verrucomicrobiia; order Chthoniobacterales; family UBA10450; genus AV80. Next base: position 25,953 of record JBEEHI010000093.1, on the reverse strand, counting down.
CGGAACAGCGGGCCGTCGTGGAGCAACAAGGGCGACCGAATCGCTTACACCTCCACCCGGCGCAACGGCGCCGATACAGATATCTACGTCCAGTCGCCAACCGATTCGAAAACCGATCACCTGCTCGCGGAAGTAAAGGGCGGTGGCTGGGACGTGGTGGATTGGTCGCCGGACGACAAGCAGCTGCTCGTGCTGGAAGGCATTTCGGTCAACGAAAGTTACATCTGGATCTTCGACGCGCAGAGCGGACAAAAAAAGGAAGTGACGCCGCGGCCAGCGGAAGGCGCCGAAAAAGTTGCCTACTCCGCCGCGCTCTTTTCCAAAGACGGCAAAGGGATCTTCGTGACGACCGATCGGGAGTCCGAGTTTCAGCGACTGGCTTACATCGACCTCGCCAGCGGCCGGCACACGTATCTAATTCCCGAGGCGGACTTCGATATCGATGGTTGGGACCTGAGTCCCGACGGCAAAAAGATCGCCTATACCCTGAACGAAAACGGCGTCAGCACGCTGCATATGGTCGAGATCACCGCGAGCCGAGACGCAGTCTCCGTCGGCGCGAAAAAGGAACCGGTGTTTAATCCGCCACTTCCGGCGGTGGTGATCGTCGGCCTGAAGTTTCATCGCGATCCCAAGCAAAGTCTGCTCGCCTTCAACATCGCGGGAGCACGATCGCCTTCCGACGTTTACGCCTGGTCAACCGCGGGCGGGAAGAACACGACTACCCGCTGGACGGCAAGCGAGACCGGCGGCATTCCGCCGAAGCAATTCGCGGAGCCCGAACTCGTGAAATGGAAAAGTTTCGACCGCAAAGAGATCACGGGATTTCTCTACAAACCGGATCCGGCGAAATTTCCGGGCAAGCGCCCCGTGATCATCAACATTCACGGCGGCCCCGAAGCGCAGCAACGCCCGATCTACCTGGGCCGAAACAACTACTTCATCAACGAGCTCGGTTGCGCGATTCTGTTTCCGAACGTCCGCGGCTCGGAAGGCTACGGGAAAACTTTCCTCAAACTCGACAACGGCTTTAAGCGCGAAGATTCCTACAAGGACATTTCGGCGTTGCTCGATTGGCTTCCTTCACGACCGGAGCTGGACCCCGCCAAAGTCATGGTGACGGGCGGTTCTTACGGCGGATTCATGACGCTCGCGGTCGCCTCGAATTACGCGGACCGGATCCGGTGCGCAGTCGATGTTGTCGGGCCCTCGAACTTCGTCACTTTCCTGAAGAACACCGAGAGCTACCGGCGCGATCTGCGCCGCGTCGAGTACGGCGACGAACGCGATCCGAAAATGGCGGAATTCCTAGAGCGAATCGCGCCCTTGAACAACGCCGCGAAAATCACCAAACCGCTTTTTGTTATCCAGGGAGCGAACGATCCGCGGGTGCCAAAAACGGAAGCCGAACAAATGGTCGCGACGCTAAAAAAGCAGAACACACCGATTTGGTTCCTGATGGCAAAAGACGAGGGGCACGGTTTCGCGAAGAAGAAAAACGCCGATTTCCAGTTCTACAGCACCGTCCAATTTATGCGGGAATTTTTGCTGAAGTAACGACGAATGCATTCACCTGTCGCACGGCGTGCGAAGCTGAAGCATAAGGACAATTCCCTCATCGCCCTGGAAGCGAACGTGCTTCGCCATCTTTTTCCTCACCCTGGCGCTTGCCGCCCCGGTCTGGGCGCAGGAAGCATTGGTGCCGAACCCGAAGCGGACGCCGGGAAGAGTTGCGAAGCGCGACAAGGACCGCGGCGGGGTGACGCTCAAGATGGAACAAAAGGTTTTCGCGCACTATCGCCTGCCTTGGTCGAGGCGCGCGGAATTCAAGATCGACCACCTGATCCCGGTGGAACTTGGCGGCGCCGATACGATCGATAATCTCTGGCCGCAAAGCGTGCGCGCGAAACCTTACGGCGCGGATAGGAAAGAATTACTGACCGAAATATTGCTCGCTCGGATTCGGGCAGGCCAAATGACACTCGCTCAGGCGCAGGAACAAATCAGCCGGGACTGGATCGACGCGTTCATCGATCACCTGGGTATGGTTTACCTCAAATGACGGATCGCTTGGAAGCGAGCGCGGAACTTACGATCCGAACTTTCCGTAAACGGCGACGAGCGGGTACTTGCAGCGGTTGCTCGTCCAGTAGTCGCTCACGAAACCGGTCTTGGTGCGAATAACGACGTGGCCCTGCGTGCCCTGGCCGAACACGAGCACCGAGCCGACCGGCGCTGCGAACTGATCGTGAATGGGCAGGCGTTTGAAACCGTAATCGCGCACCAGCTCATCGCCAGCCTGGGTCGCGTAATTCGTTTTGGGGTAAGAATTGATCACGCCGGATTCGACCAGCGCCGTTTTCACGTACTGCCAGCAGCGCGATCTCGAACGAGCGTTGGCGCGTTCCTGCGCGATGGTGGCGGCCTTTCGCAGCCGAGGATCGAGGCGGTCATCGACCGAGGCGTCCGGATGAACGACCGGAACCCAGTAATGCCGCATGATTCGGGCAGAACCGACCGAGCCATCGAAGTTGCTGTAATAGAAGCGATTCCGGGACTTAGCGAGCCCTTCAGATCGGGCATTGATCGTGGTGCTCAAGAGCGCGCAGCAGGAAAGGAAACCGAGAAAGAAAAAGCGGTGCACGCATTGTGTGTATGCAAGCCGCGTACCACACTGACAAGCCTTTTTCGCAGCAATTCTGAACTTTCTTTTCGGTGATGGTTTATTCAGCGATCAAATCTGGAATTGTGAGAAAATGGAGCAAAAACTGGACACGTGTGGTGCGACGTTGACCGATTGCCGAACCGGCCCTCCCGCCTTATCTCTAAACTTCACCAATGGCCCAATTCCCCGATGAGCAAACCAAGGGCGGCGCGTTCCAGCGGCAGGAAGATGCCTTTCGCGATTGGGTGAAACGCGATGGTTCCTCGGGATACGAACCGGAGCCCGGCCGCTATCACCTCTACGTCTCGTTCGCCTGCCCTTGGGCGCATCGCACCATCATTCTGCGAAAACTCAAAGGGCTCGAAAGCGCCATCGGAATGACGGTGGTGGATCCGGTGCGCGACGAGCGCGGGTGGGCATTCCGCGATGGGCCCGGGCATTCGGAAGACCCGATCAACGGTTTCAGATTTCTCGGCGAAGCTTATCACGCGACCGATCCAAACTACGGGGGCCGCGTGACCGTGCCGGTGCTTTGGGATACGAAAACGAAACGGATCGTGAGCAATTCCGACGACGACCTGCTGCGCATGTTCAACAGCGAGTTCGCCGATTTTGCCACGAACGGTTACGATTTTTTCCCGGCCGATCTGCGTGACCAGATCGAGGCGCTCAACAAGACGATTTACGAGCGCGTGAACAACGGCGTTTACCTCGCCGGTTTCGCTACACGCCAGAAAGTTTACGAACGCGCCGCGAAACGATTATTCGAGACGCTGGACGCACTGGATGCGCGGCTCGCCACCGGCCGTTACTTGTTCGGCCACCGCATGACGGAATCCGACTGGCGATTGTTTCCCACCCTGATCCGCTTCGACGCGGTCTATCACGGCCACTTCAAATGCAATCTGCGCCGGATCGTCGATTACCAGAATCTCTGGCCCTACCTGCGCGATCTTTACCAGCACGACGGCGTGGCAGACACGGTGAATTTCGATCACATCAAGCGGCATTACTACATGACACACGATCACATTAATCCGACGCGGATCGTGCCGATCGGGCCGGCGTTGGATCTAAATGCGCCGCACGGGCGCGGGAAAGCGAACTAGCGCTTGGCGAACACGCCGATCAATGGGCGCTTCGATGGGGTCGGCGAGCGGAAATCACTCACGAACCCATTCTTCGTCCGGATCTCGACGTGGCCGGCAGCACCCCGGGCGTTGTAAACCAGAACCGATCCGATCGGAGCCTTGAAGGGGTCGAGGATGGAAAGTTTCGTGAAGCCGTAATCTCGCACCAGCTCGTCCGCCGCCTGCTTGGCAAGCGCGCTTTTGGGGCGAGAATCGATGACGCCGGAAGCCAGGAGCGCCTCCTTGACGTAATGCCAGCAACGCGACTTGGAATGCGCATGGGCGCGTTCCTGCGCGATGGTCGCGGCCTGCATCAATTTCGGGTTAAAGCGCGGGTCGATCTTGGCCGCGGGATAGACCAGCTTTTTCTGCTGGTATTCATCGACGATGGGGGCCGAGACCGTCTTGCCGTTGCGGTCTTTGAAGACGAACTGCGGTTTGAAATTGAGGGCTTCAGTCTTCGCGGCGGAGGCAGAAACAGCCACGGCGCAGGCGGAAACAACAGCAAGTAGGAGAGTAATTTTTCGCACGGAAGCGCCCCCTATGCACTCGATAGGAGCCTCACGCAAACGATTTCTTACGATTTTCTTCATAAAACTCCGCTGAAAAGCGGGGGTCCTGCCTATTCCAGCAGATTGCGATCCGGCGATCGTTGAAAAGGCTGCGGAACCGAGGAATTATCGGGATGCAGATTCGCCGGCAACGTTCTTGGCGAAGGCTGACTCAGGTCGCGGCCCTCGCTGTGCCACTGCTGTTTGTCGCCTGCGCAGCGCCCAGATCTTCCCTCCTCCCGCCCCGGTCAGGTGAACCGGCCAAAACGATTTACGTTGTCCATCATGGCGCGCTCCACACCGGCTTGACCCTAAAGCGAGCTGATATTCCCCGCAGCAGTTGGCCAGCGAGCCGCGATTATGCCCGCAGCAATTACATCGAGGTCGGCTGGGGCGACGATGATGGCTATCGCAAACCGTTAACCTCGGGCATCGCCATGAAAGCGCTGGCGGGCTCCAGACGCACCGTTCTGCTGGCCGATGGGTTCAGCCAGGCGATCCGCGCCAAATACAACGATCCAAAGTTTACCGTGCTGGCGGTCGACCTGTCCAAGGCGGGGTTCGCCCGGCTTTGCGATCACATCCAGCAGACCTACGCGCTCGATGAAAAGGGCGAGCCGGTTCGGCTAGGCGCAGGCTGGTATCGCGCTCGCGGCATCTATTCGGCGTTCAACACCTGCAACACCTGGGTCGCATCCGGATTACGCAAAGCCGGCTGTCCGATAACTCCGTCGCTCTGCCTTATGCCGGGCCAATTGCTGGGGCGCGTTCGTCCGTTCGCGCGACCGATCCGATAAGACGGAGGTACCGCTTCGGCGCAGATGCGCCGTCCTGCTCATGCTCCTGATCGTGCTCGTGATCCTCCTGCAATACCCACGCTGCCCGGAAAGATCAGGAGCATGATCAAGAGCAGGAATTTCTAAGGTACAGACAAAAACCAAGCTCGGCGACGTTCTCCTATTGACAGTCTATAGGAGCGCAGTCAGACTGCTCCTACAGATTATCTATATGAGCAACCAAGACGAATTCACGGCTGATCTCCTCCAGGGCACGCTCGACCTCCTGGTCCTCAAGGCGCTCGCGGCCCAGCCGCTCCACGGGCTTGGTGTTTCCACCCGCATTAATCAAATTACGAAAGGCACTTTCGACGTGAAGCCCGGCTCGCTCTTCCCCGCCCTCCACCGGATGGAGGAAGCCGGCTGGCTCAAAGCCGAATGGGGCGAATCGGAGAACAATCGGCGGGCGAAATTCTACAGCCTGACGAAAGCGGGCCGGCGTCAACTCGAGACCGAAACCGAAGATTGGCAACGCATCTCGCTCGCCATCGGCAGCGCCCTGCGCGCGACCTGACCTTCAAACATGAGCCTGTTTTCCAAGGGCGAAAGCCTGCTGCGGAACACGATCCGGAAAGGGCAAACCGATCGCGACCTGAGCGAGGAAGTCGGCTCGTATGTGGAATTGCTAACGGAGAAAAAAATGAAGGAAGGAATGAGCGAAAAAGAAGCGCGCCATGCGGCGATGGTTGAGGTGGGCGGCGTCGAACAAGTGAAGGAAGAAGTGCGCGCAGGCCGGACCGGCTTCGCGCTCGAGACGTTTTTCCAGGACCTGCGTTACGGCCTGCGCTCGTTACGCAAGAAACCAGGATTCACTCTCACCGCGGTGATCGCGCTCGCCCTCGGGATCGGAGCGAACAGCGCCATCTTCAGCGTAATCAACGGCGTCCTCCTCCGCTCCCTCGCGTATCGCGACGCCGACAGCATCGTCATGGTTTGGGAAAAGAATTTCCAGCGTGGCCGCTCCCAGAATTCCGTTTCGCCGGCGAACTTTCTTGATTGGAAAAAACAAAGCACGTCCTTCGAGCAGTTCGCGGCGAGCTGGGACACGCGTGTCAATCTCACCAGCGGCGGCGAGCCGGAAGAGATCCAGGTGCAGCGTGTCTCCGCCGATTTCTTTTCCGTACTGGGAGTGCCCCCGCGGCTCGGCCGGTCCTTCGTGCGTGAAGAAGATGTGGCCGGCGGAAGCGTCGCCGTGATTCTCAGCGACGAGCTGTGGCAAAGCCGCTTCGGCGGCAACCCGACAATCGTTGGCCAACCGATCACAGCGAGCGGCCGCACCTTAACCGTGGTCGGCGTGATGCCGCCCGGTTTCCATTTCCTCAATACCCAGGTCAAGGCGTGGATTCCCCTCGCCCTCGATCCGGCGAACGATTGGCGAAAGCAGGGCCGCTATCTGCGTTCGGTGGCGCGGCTGAAATCGGGGGTGACCGTTCAACAAGCGCAGGCGGAATTGGACGGGATCGCGAAGCGCCTCGAGCAGGATTATCCCGATTACAATAAAGGCTGGGGCGCGAATCTCGTGCCGATGCACGAGCAGATCGTTGGCGACATCCGGCCTGTTCTTCTCGTCCTGCTGGCCGCGGTAGCGTTCGTTCTCCTCATCGCCTGCGCAAATGTCGCGAACCTGCTGCTCTCGCGCGCGGCCTCGCGGCAGAAAGAGCTGGCGTTGCGGGCCGCGCTCGGCGCAGGCCGGACTCGGCTCATCCGGCAAATGCTCACGGAAAGCGTCCTGCTCGCCATCATGGGCGGCGCGCTCGGCGTCTTTCTCGCCTACTGGGGAATCCAGCTCCTCCTCGCGCTCGCCCCCGACAACATTCCGCGCCTGAATGAAATCACGATTGATCCCCGCGTCCTCATCTTCACGTTGGCGATCTCGCTGTTGACCGGGCTCATCTTCGGCCTCGTCCCCGCGCTCCAATCTTCGCGGCCTGATTTGAGCGATGCCTTGAAAGAAGGCGCGCGCGGATCGACCGGCGGAAGTCGCCTCTTCCGGAATTTGTTCGTCGTAGCGGAGATGGCGCTCGCGCTCGTTCTGCTCGTCGGCGCCGGACTAATGCTCCGCAGTTTCTTTCAACTCCACCAGGTCAAAACCGGTTTCGACACGGACCACGTGCTGACAATGCGCGTCCAGCTTCCGATGGCGAAATATCAGCAGCCCGCGCAGCGCGCCGAGTTTTTCAAGCGCGCGCAGGAACGCCTCGCAGCTTTGCCGGGAGTGAAATTCGTCGGCGCGATCAGCTATCTGCCGCTGACCGGCCTCGCTTCCTCGACTGTTTTCAACCTCGCCACCCAGCCCGACCTGCCCCCGAACGAATCGCCCGCCACCGAAGTGCGCGCCATCACACCGGGCTATTTCGCCGCGATGGGAATTCCGCTGCTGAAAGGACGCTCCTTCGACGAGCATGACGGCGCCGACTCGCGCGTCCTCGTGATCAACGAGACCCTGGCTCGCAAATATTTTCCCAGCGAAAACCCGATCGGGCAGCGGCTCATCGTTAATTGGGAACCGAAAGTGGCGGACGAGATCGTTGGCGTGGTCGGCGACGTAAAGGAAACTGCGTTGGCCGAGGAAGCCAATCCCGCAATCTACTGGCCGCATCCGCGGGAGGCTTACCAGTTCATGAATTTTGTCCTGCGCTCGGCAATCGATCCGGCAACGTTGAGTGCGGCGGCGGTGAAGGAAATCCACGCGCTCGATCCCGCCCAGCCGGTCGCCGACATTCGCACACTCGATCAGGTCGTGGCGAAATCGATCGCGCGCCCGCGGTTCAACGCGCTACTCCTCGCGATCTTCGCCGGCGTCGCGCTGGTCCTCGCATCGGTCGGCATCTATGGCGTGATGAATTATTCCGCGACGCAACGCACCCAGGAGATCGGGATCCGCATGGCGCTCGGCGCGAAGCCTGGTGACATCTTGCGGCTCGTCGTCGGCCAAGGAATGAAGCTGACGCTCGCCGGCATCGCCATCGGCGTTATCGCGTCGCTCGCGCTCACCCGCGTGATGACGAACCTGCTCTTCGGCGTGACCGCCACCGATCTGCCGACATTCGTCGCCGTCTCCGCGATCCTTACCACCGGCGCGCTCGTGGCCAACTACATCCCGGCGCGCCGAGCCACCCGCCTTAATCCGGTCATCGCCCTCCGCTACGAATAACGTCGTGTCGCTTCCCAAACGCATCGCCAGTCTGTTCCGCAATCTCACCCGACGCCGCAACGTCGAGCAGGACCTCGCGGACGAAGTCAGCTCTTATGTTGATCTGGCGACGCAGCGAAAAATGAAGGAAGGCCTGAGCGAAACAGAAGCGCGCCGCGCCGCGCTCTTGGAACTCGGTGGAACCGAACAGGTAAAAGAACTCGTGCGCGATGCACGCACCGGCCATTTCATCGAGACCCGGTTGCAGGACGTGCGGTACGCGTTTCGCACGCTGCGCAAAGCCCCGATGTTCTCTCTCACGGTCGTGGCCGTGCTGGCACTCGGGATCGGCAGCACCGCGCTCATGTTCACGATCGTGAATTCCGTGTTGTTGAAAGGCCCACCTTTCCCCGAAGCCGACCGGCTCGTGATGCTCTGGCAGGATTTGCCACAGGAAAAACTCGTCTCGTTTTCCACACGGGAATTCACCGTCTGGAAGGAACAGACGCAGCTCTTCGAGAACATGGCGGTGATGACTGGCAGCGGCTTTACCGTCACCGGCCGGGGTGAGCCCGAGCTGGCCATCGGTCAACAGGTCACGCCGTCGTTTTTTCCCACACTGGGGCTCAAGCTGGCTCTTGGCCGCACGTTTCTCGAGGCGGAAGGAAAAGCCGGCCACGAACAGGTCGTTATTCTTAGTCACGCCTTTTGGCGGGAGAAATTCGGGATGCAGCCCGACGTCCTCGGCCAGTCCCTGATTATGAATGGGAAGCCCTACACCGTTATCGGCGTCTTGCCGGAAAATTTCGATTTCCCCTCGCCTCTGGTAAAGGTCTGGGTCCCGGCCGCGCTGGACGCGGCGATTTTTCAGGAAAATCTCGACGCGCATTTTCTGCGCGTCATCGGCAGGCTGAAACCGGGGGTCACGCCCGAGCGTCTTAAAGCCGAGATCGACATTCTCGGCCAGCGCGTGAACCCAACCGGTGACGACACCGTCCGTCGGTTTTACTCGATGAGTCTGGAGGAAAGAATGTTCGGCGATCTGCGCCAGCCATTGCTCGTCCTTTTCAGTGCCGTTTCATTCCTCCTGCTCATTGCCTGCGCCAACGTCGCCAACCTGATGCTGGCGCGGGCGAGTTCCCGGCAATCGGAAATGGCGATTCGCAGCGCGCTGGGCGCCAGCCGGCCGCGCTTGATCGCGCAGTTGCTCACGGAAGCAACGGTGCTCGCCGGAATCGGCGGCGCGTTGGGGATTGCCATCGCCGTGTGGGGATTGGAGATCCTGAAGCATTTCGCCGCCGACAACGTGCAAGAACTCTTGCACGCGCAAATCGACGGCTGGGCGCTCGCGTTCGTCCTCTTTGTTTCCGCGCTTTCGGGAATCCTATTCGGCCTCGGTCCCGCCTTCGCCGCGTCGCGCACCGATTTGCAGGACGCACTCAAGGGCACGACCCGCTCAAGCAGCAGCGCAGGTGCGGAACGGACCCGCCGAGCACTCGTCTTCGCGGAAGTGGCGCTCGCCTGCGTGTTGCTCGTCGGGTGCGCGTTGATGATGCGCAGCTTCGTCGCTCTCATCCATGCCGATCCGGGTTTCCGTCCTCAGAACGTCGTCGTCGCCGACGCCGTTCTCATGCAAGACCGCTATCCCGACGCAGCCTCGATGATCCGTTATTATCGCGACGCCGTCGCAGCAGTCCGCGCTCTTCCTGGCGTGGTCTCCGCGGGGGTAGTAACGCATTTGCCGTTTGGCCATAATACCTGGGGCAACAGCTACGAAGTCGAAGGGCAACCTTCAGCGCCCGGCGTTCAGTACAACGCCCAGATTCGCCCCGTCAGCCCCGGCTATTTCGCTACCCTCCAAATTCCGTTGAAACAAGGCCGCGATTTCAACGAGCGCGATAACGAGACCGCGCCCGGCGTCACCATCGTCAACGAAATCTTCGCCCAACGCTTTTGGCCTAACGAGAGCCCGCTCGGGAAACGGATCCGTTACGGCAAAGACTGGCTCTCGATCGTCGCCGTCTGCGGCAGCATCAAACACAGCGGGCTCGATGTCGCGCCCGACGCCGAGATTTATGTTCCCTATCCCCAAACATCGCCGGGCGCTCTAACTTTTGTCGGACGTCAGCTCAATTTCGTTGTGCGCTCGTCTGCGCCTGCCAGCGTCGCCCCAGCTCTCCGCGGCACGATCGCCTCGCGCGATCCGAATCTCGTCATCCGGATCAACACCATGGAATCGCTCATCAACGATTCCATCGCGCAACCGCGTTTCCGCACCTGGCTTATCGGCATCTTCTCCGCGTTCGCGCTCACCCTCGCGTGCCTCGGCATCTATGGCGTCATCGCCTATCTCGTCACCCAGCGCTACAAAGAGATCGGCATCCGCATGGCCCTCGGCGCAACCCGCGCGAACATCCTTCAGCTCATCCTCGCTCGCACCTTCAAGCTCACCGCCCTCGGCATCCTCGCCGGCCTCATCGCCGCCTTCTTCCTCTCCCGCTTCCTCAGCTCCATCCTCTTCGGCATCACCGCGCACGATGCCATCACTTTCGTTGCCGTTCCCCTCTGCCTCATCACCATCGCCCTCCTAGCCGGCTACCTCCCCGCCCGTCGCGCCACCCGCGTCGATCCAGTGACGTCGTTGCGCTACGAGTAACCAGCAAAATTGCGCCGAATTTTCTCGGCTCATCACGCGGCAGTGTTAGCTTCTTGGTGAACTTTTATCCGCGGCAACGTGCAGTTTTCACTTATCCCTCGCGCGCGATCTCTAGGCCTGTTCAAGGCGCACTGCGTCGTTTCTCGATCATTGCTTGGAGGCATCGCCCTCCTTCTTTCGGCGCGATCCATAATCGCTGACCAGCCATCTCCAACTCCGCCTGCGTCCATTGCGTCGTCGTTGAAAGGCAAGAGCGACTCAGAATTGTTCCAACTAGTCGCCGGACAGAAGGAGCCCGTCACCCAAAGATCAGACTACGATTGGGACAAGCGGGTGAAACCGTCGCCGCTCGATCGACTGTGGGAAATGCCGGCTCGCGATGCTGCCGTCTCGTTCGTCACTGATTGCCCGGGCAAAGATGCGTCCGGCACCGAGTTCGAAATCGACGACCCAAACGCACGTCCTCCAACCAAAGGGGAAATTGGCATTCGATGGATTGACGGAAATAATTACGCTCCTCGGCAGGAGGGCGTGCTCATTCTTCGATTCGATGGCCACAAGTCAGCCCTACTGACGTCGCACGTCGAGGTAGTTGGACGTCCGTCAAAACAGGAGCTCGAAGGGGCCGTCATGAAGACCGATTTTCACGAAATTCGGCGACTCGTGGCGCAGCAAACTTACGAGATCATTTGGTGGCTAAGGCACGTTCGGAGCGTCGGGAGTTCCAGTCGTGGCGTCTCTAACTCAAATGACGACCACGGAAGTTTTTGGATGAAACCTGACGGGCCGGTGACAGATACGGCGATCCTTGGCGAACCGTGTGACCAATGGATCGATGTGAAGTCGGACAGGTGGCAGGGGGCTTTTGCCTACGCCCTCATCCGGCGGTTAGCCGAAAGGAGCGGGATAAAGCAACGCTATCCCGTTCCGAAGATTGGCCGCTCCAGTGATAATGATCTTGATTCGATATTCTTGCGAACTAGCGCGCCGCCGGACAGCAATGACCAGGAAGCGACTAAAAGATGGGTCGCGCGGCTTCTTGAAATACTTCGCAACCCAAAACGGGACTTCCTGTACTACTCCGTGATGGAACTGTTGGTTCCGCTCTACGATCCTCTGCGTTACAACGACGACCGAATCAACGGCGCGCTGCTTGACGTCCTGCAGCGTAGCGAGAAGGCCAGTGCAGCCGTACCCGAGCCTCGAGAAAAAAACGAGCCGGAGCTTGATGAGTCAAAGTTTCCAAACCCGAAGGCACTCGAAAAGGAGTTAGAAGCGCGCAAACAGAGGCGGAATAAACGCTGGCTTGAAGCGTATCGCCTCCGCCAGCGAAAATCGGAAATGGATTCCAATGCCGGGATAGCGGCGGAAAAACTGGGATTGCGTGATGCGGTCAGCGCGTTCGCTGACGTACTCCGCCTATCACCGAAGGAAGCGGCGTTGATCGTGGCGAAACATCCGGATTTTCGGCCGCGACTGGTCGATTATTTGCAGCCTCGAATTTCTGGCAAATGGCCGGGCGATGCCATCGAGACTATCTGGCGTGCCGACCTTCAAGAATTCAAGCCGTGGCTCGAGAGTCGGGCCAATTCAATGTTACCTGGAGCGACGCATGACGAAGATCTTGTATTGATGGCCTGGCGCGAAACAGATGCGTTAACGAAAACGAAACTCGATATCATGCTGACTGGAAAGATCGGCGGTGGCTACCCGATTCCAGAATTCTTGCGAGTCGAATTCGACCGACTTTCGAAGGAAGACAAGGCCGCCGTCCGAAATTTCGTAAGCTGGATGCGCACGATCGAAGTGCCGTGGATGCGTCAGTATATGGAAAACGTGTTTACTGCACACACCCCCCGTCCGGACGACCCGATGGAGAGGTGACCGGCGGCGCGCGGCGTCACGTTTGTCGATCGGTGCCGTCATGTGCTCCGAATAGCTTTCGCGCGGGGGAGGTGTTGTCATCGGTAGCACCGCGGTATCGTTAGCGCGACTCTCCCGCAATGATCCGCAGCGACTATATCATGCGCTTGATTGTGCAGCTGGGCACCGTGCTGCGCGCCTTCGTCAGCGGCACCGCCGGTCAGTGGACTTCAGACCAAAGACACGTAGGGAATGATCGAGGACTCATGCCGGCTACCTTCCCGCCCGCCGCGCCATCCGCGTCGATCCCGTCAGCTCGTTGCGCTACGAATAACGCGGGTCTTGTCTCGCGGCCCGTGCGGTTGCTAAACTAGCCGCATGAATACCGTACGCTTGAGCTTTCTCGCGCTGGCAACCTGCGTCGCCGCGCTCACTCTCCATGCCGAGACCGAGCCGCTTCGGAACGATCTCGGCAGCTACACCCGCAAAGTCACCACGAAAAATCCGAAAGCGCAGAGCTATTTCAATCAGGGCCTCGCCTTCATTCACGGTTTCAATCATGCGTCCGCGATCCGTTCTTTCCAGGAAGCGGCCAACGCGGATCCGGATTGCGCGATGGCGCATTGGGGCATCGCGCTCGCGGCTGGTCCGCACATTAATTATCCGCTCGTCCCGCCGCCGATGGCCGAGCTGGCCTGGAAGGAACTCACTCTCGCCCAACAGCGCGCCGACAAAGCGTCGCCGGTGGAACGGGATTTGATTGAAGCGCTCAGCAAACGGTACGCGAATCCGCAGCCGGAAGATCGCACCGCGCTCGACCGCGCCTATGCCGATGCGATGCGCGAGGTCTGGAAAAAATATCCGAAGGACCAGGACGTGGGCGCGTTCTTCGCCGAGTCGATGATGGACTTAAGTCCGTGGAACCAGTGGACGCTCGAAGGCCAGCCGAACCCGGGCACGGAAGAAATCGTTGCGACTCTTGAGGCGGTAATGAAAATGAATTCGAACCATCCGTTCGCGAATCACCTCTACATCCATGCGGTGGAAGCTTCGCAGCATCCCGAGAAAGCGGTGCAGGCGGCCGATCGTCTGCGCAATTTACAGCCCGGTCTCGCGCACAACGTGCACATGCCCTCACACATCGATATCCGAACGGGCAATTGGCAGAAGGCGATCGAGACGAATGCCAGGGCGATCGCCGACGATCACAAATACTTTCAGTCGTTAGGCAACAAATCCGCCGGCCTCATTCCATTCTACGCCGCGCACGATCATCACATGCTCGCGTATGCCGCGCTCATGACCGGTCAAAGCAAGCTCGCGATGGAGAAAATCCGCGAGTTGATCCGCGAAACGCCCGCGGAGTTCGTGAAGGCTGCCGCGGTGAAAGCCGAAGCGTTCCTCGCCTTGCCGATGGAAGCGATGGTGCGTCTTGGCCAATGGGACAATGTTCTGGCCGAGCCGGAGAATTATCCGGAATTCGCACCGTTCTCGCGTGCCTTCCATCACGCGGCGCGCGCGATCGCGTTCGCAGCCAAGAGACAGCCGGACGAGGCACGGAAAGAACAAGCGAAATTCAACGAGCTCGTGGCCGCCATTCCGAAGGAAACGGAAGTCGGCAACAATTCATCAGGCGACATCATCGCCCTCATTCAAAAAATGCTCGAAGCCGAGATTCAGATTGCCGAAGGCAAGAACGACGAGGGGATCGCTGGACTCCAGGCTGCCCTGAAGATGGAAGACACGCTCAAGTACGACGAGCCGCCGGCCTGGATGATCCCAATCCGCCACTCGTTAGGCGCAAATCTCATGAAGGCCGGCCGTTTCGCGGAAGCCGAAGAAGTCTATCGGGAAGATCTGCGAAGACTGCCGGAAAATGGCTGGTCGCTTTACGGTCTCGCGGAAACTTTGAAGGCAGCAAAGAAGCCGGAAGCCGCCGCGGTGGAAGCGCGTTTTAAAAAGGCGTGGGCGAAAGCGGATATCCAGATCAACAGCTCGTGCCTTTGCCAGGCGATGAGGTAATCATCCGCAGATTTCGCAGATTGGCGCAGATTCTACGGAGAGGATTGTAACGCAGCTGAGCCAAAACGAATCTGCATGAATCTGTGAAATCTGCGGACCAATTCTGCCTCTTGCGCCGAACGGCCTGAGGGCAGGCCGTCTCCAAAGCCAATGGAGCGCGACGCCCTCGTCGCGATTCTTCTGTAGCCGCCGCCCACAGGGCGGCGGCTACAGAAGATCTCCTTGCTTCGCCTCCGGCGCGGTAACGCCAGCAAACTTCTTCATCAGCTCATCGAGCTTCGCGACGTAGTAGTCGATGTTCTCGTCGCGATTCTGCGGGTCGAAGTCGCTGGCTAACTTCGCGGCTTCGTAGGCGGCGACTTTCTTGGGCGTGGCTTTGATGTAGTAGCTGATCTGCTCGCCGGGTTTGTAGGCGCGGCCGCTGGCGAGGGCCAGTTCGTAGGCGGCGGCCCGGTTACGGCCGCCGGCGCCGATCTTGGCGCGGTATTTGTCGAGCGAATCCTGGAGGGTGTCGGTCTTCATCAGCATTTCGATGTTCCATTCGCGGTCGCGGATTTTTTTCTCGAAGTCTTCTCGCAGTTGGGGGACCGCTTCCGGTTTTCCTTCCATGAGGAGCTTGATCATTTCCTCGAGGAAAACGCGCTGGAACTTTTCCAGGCCGCGCGATTTTAGCGCGCCACCTTTGATGACGACCTCGCCATCGCGGGTGAGAAGCGCGTAGTTCTTCGCCTTGTAGCTGAACATCGCGTCGAACTGCTCGTCGAACTCGACCTCGATGCCGGGCGGCAATTCTTTCGCCAGGGCTTCTCTTAAGTCGTCGGCGTTGGCATCGGCCGGCGGGACGAAATAAATGCCGTCTGTGTCGACCTCGATGACTTGCGCGCCGCGCGCGTTCAGCCAGTCGATCATTTTTTGCAAAAGCTCGCGGCCGATCTGAGTGACGCGCGCGGCCGCGTCGAAATCGGCGAAGTGGCCCTGGGCGAAACCGAGGTAGCCGTAGAAACTGTTGATCAGGATCTTGAAGGTATTTTGCAGCGCGTGGAAATGTTGCTGCTGGCCGCGGTTTTTCGCGGCGCGCATGCTGGCTTTCGCTTCGAGCCGGAACGTGCGCAGATCGGTGAGCAAATGGCGGAAGATTTGGAGCTGGTCGGTCACAGGCCAGCAATCGAATTGGAGCATGATGGAGGGGTAGAGCGAGGCGATGTCGCAATGCCAGACGTTGCGCGCGACGCCGGTGAAGAAGATCGCGGTGTAACCGCCTTCGAATCCGCGCACCATCGGCATCTCGGGAATGGAATGGCGTTGCCGGTAATATTCGCGGAGGAAGAGGGCGTTGATCCGGGTGGCGTTGCCGCGCACGATGACGTCCTGGTAGTTGTAGGGAAAAATCTGGGCCTGGATGAAATAGCTGGGGCTCAGCAGCTCGGCGACGGCGCGGGTCTCGCGCACCGCGCACAAGGCGCGGTTTCGGAAACGCTCGCTGCCGGAGAGATATTCCCGCTGGAGTTCCTTTGCGCTCAGGGAAGAGATCTCGGCTGAGTCGCACAAGCCGAAATGCTGCGCGACATCGATCCGCTCGAAGCCGGAGAGACTGCGCATGCCGACGTCGTAAAAGTGCGCGAGCAGAAAGGTGTCGACGAAGTGCCGGCCATCGACGGTGAACTTGGGGTAATCGATCGTTTTCTCAGCGATCTGGAGTCGCGATGGTCGCGAGCGCAGAAAACCGCCGCTGCGGCCCCAATCGAGTTTCACTTTCGCCTTGCGCGCCCGCGCCACCAGATACGGAAGGTCGAAGCGAAAGAGATTGTGGCCTTCGATCACATCGGGATCGCGTTCCTTGATGATCGCCGTCAGCCGCTTGAGCGCCGCCTTCTCGGATTCCTCGACCTTCGCGGGATCGATGACGATGAGTTCTTCCCAGCCGCTGTTGTCCGAGAGCGCAATGCTCATCAGGTGATCGGTCTCGCCGGGATCATCGATCCCGGCTACAGACAGGACTTCCAATTGGAGCCGCCGCAGTTCCTCGAACGCGAGTCCCTTGAAGAGGGTCCGCCCGGTGTGAGTAAGATAATGCTGCACCGGATCGCTGAGCGCGAAGAAACTGCGGCCTGCGTTTTTCAAACCGTTTCGGAGCGCGATCAATTCCTTCCAGCTATCGACGCTGATCCGCCAGCCGTAGCGCAAATCGCCCGCCAGTTTCTCGGCGTCGATGTTCAGGTCGGTCACGTCGGAGTCGCACCAGACGAATGGATGGAACGGCTCGGTGTCGGCGATCGTCGATCCGTCTTTCTCGCGGCGGTAAACCTTCACCGTTCCCGTTTCGCCCAGCTCGATCGCAACAATGCGCTCCGTCGGATCGGAGCCGAAAAGGAGCGTATTTTCCTCGAAAGCCATGGGCGATAAACCTTGTGTCATTCCGAGCGAAGTCGAGGAATCTCTTGCCGTGGCCCTGCCGAATTAACGTTGAGAGATGCTTCGACTTCGCTCAGCATGACAATATGAAGATTCGTTTTCTCGCCATTGCGCTCGCTCTCGCCGCCACTCCGCTTTTCGCGCAACAAACTCCGCAATCGATCGCGGACGCGGAGTTGCCGTCGCTCCTCACCATCTACAAGGACCTTCACACCCATCCCGAGCTTTCGACGCATGAGGAGCGCTCGGCTGCGATCGTCGCGAAGGAGCTGAAGGCCGCGGGTTGCGAAGTAACGGAACGCGTCGGCAAATACGAGAAGGCGAACGTGACCTGCTTCGGAGTCATCGGCGTAATGAAAAACGGCGACGGCCCGACGGTCGCCATTCGCACCGATCTCGATGCGCTTCCGGTGAAGGAAGAAACGGGCGTTCCTTACGCGAGCACCGTCACGACGAAAAATGATGCGGGCCAGGAGGTCGGCGTCATGCACGCGTGCGGCCACGACATTCACATGTCCACGTTCATCGGCACCGCGCGCGCGCTGGGGAAGCTGAAGGACAAGTGGAAGGGCACGATCATTTTCATCGGGCAGCCGGCGGAGGAAACGGTGGGCGGCGCGCGGGCGTTGCTGAAGGACGGGCTTTACACGCGCTGGCCGAAACCGAATTACGTCCTCGGGCTGCATGACGATGCGGAAATCGCGACGGGGCAGATCGGCGTCACGGAAGGTTATTGCTACGCGAACGTCGATTCGGTTGACGTGACCGTGAAAGGGATGGGCGGGCACGGCGCCTATCCGCACAAGACCAAGGACCCGGTGGTGCTCTCCGCGGAAATCATTAACGGCTGGCAGACCATCGCGAGCCGCGAGACGAATCCGCACGACGACGTAGTCGTAACGGTCGGCTCCATTCACGGCGGCACGAAGCACAACATCATTTCGGACGAGGTGAAAATGCAGCTCACGGTGCGCACGTATAAGAAAGAAGTGCGCGACGTCGTTCTCGCCGCGATCGACCGCATCGCGAAAGGATGCGCGGCAGCGGCAGGGTTGCCCGCCGACAAAATGCCGGAGGTGAAAGTGCGGCAGGATGAATTCACGCCCGCGACCTACAACAATCCCGAGCTGACAAAGCGAGTCACCGCCGCGCTCAAAGCCGCGATCGGCGCCGATAACGTGGTTCCAAAAGATCCCACGATGGGCGGCGAAGATTTTTCCGAATACAGCATGGCGGACCATTCGATCCCCGCGATGATGTTCAACGTCGGAGCCGTCGATCCCGCGAAAGCCGCCGAGAGCAAGAAGCCCGGCGCCGCGCCCTTGCCGAGCCTGCACTCGAGCAAATTCGCGCCTGTGCCCGAGCCGACCATCCGCACGGGCATGATCGGCATGACCAGCGCGGTGCTCGACTTGATGAAGAAGTAGCGCCGCGGCACGTCTGCGCCCAGATTTTTGTTATTGATCGAAGGGTGACCGGCCTGTTAAGAAGGCTACATGTCCCTCCAAATTACGGAAGACGCGCTCGCCCTCATTCTCGAAGCAGAAGGCCTGGATCAACCAGGCAAATGGCCCGGCGAAAGTTCCGGGATCACGATCGGCATCGGTTACGACATCGGGTTCGTCACGCCGGAACAGCTCGAGGAAGACTGGAGTCCGTTTTTGAGCGGCGATGAAATCGAGCGGCTGAAAACCGCCATCGGAGTTTCCGGAGAGGCCGCGCATCAGCGCGCATCCGAGTTCAGCGATATCAAAATCAAGAGGGCAGACGCGGAGGAGGTCTTCAAGAACCGGACGCTGCCACTCTACAGCGATCGCACCGAAAAAGCTTTCCCCGGGGTGGACCAGCTTCCCGCCAACGCACAGGGCGCTCTTGTTTCGCTGGTCTTCAATCGCGGCGCCGGAATGGATGGGGATCGCCGCAAGGAAATGCGCGCGGTCCGGGATGCCGTGGCGGCGGGGGACCTCCAGGAAATTGCCGACCAGATCCGCGCGATGAAGCGCCTTTGGGTGGGGAAAGGGGTGGATGGTTTGCTCAAACGCCGCGACGCCGAGGCCGACCTCGTGGAATCTGCGATCGAATAACAAACCCAGGGAACCATGAACACACCCACCCGCCGATTATCCCGCAACGTGATCCATCCCGTCGTGCTCGCCCTGGGCGCGGCCCTTCTTCTCGCCGGCTGCGGGACCACGAAGGACGCGAAGAGCCGCGACGATATCGCCAGTCTCAAGACCACCCACCTGGCCTTCATCGATGAATTCACCGAGGGCGCGGGCAAAACCTGGGACGACCAAAAGCTCACCACCCGCGCCGCCACCATGGAATTGCAGTTCACCAACGCCGAACAGTATGAGGCCACCAAGAAAAAGGACGCGCGGCGCAGCGCGGCCATTTCGAATCTTCATTCGCAATTCAAGAAAAACGTCAAATCGCTCGAGAGCGGAAAAGCTTTTTACCGACCGACATTTGCGGCCCATCTAAAAGATCAGGTCGCGCAAAACTACGACCAGGCGTTGCGCGGCGAAGACCTCCGGTAGGGAAAACGCCATGGCCTCTTCATTCGACGGCGTTTTAGACGGGATTAAGGACGACTCGGTCAAGGCGGCCAAGGACCAGCTCCAAAGTTTACTTCAGCAAGCCAAGGCCGATTCGAGCGCATTCGCCCAAAAGAATGCGGCCGCGCTCGAGCAGTGGATCGTGGAGCTGAGCAACGGCGATCTTAACCAGGACGAATTCAACCAGCTGGTCGACGCGCAGCGCGCCGCCGCCGAGCAGTTCGTGAACACTCAGGCCATCGCCGGCCAGGCTCGCGCGAGAGAGCTGACGCTCACGGTGCTCGATATCGCCGTGAAGAAAGTCGTCCCGGTCCTCATCGCGGCGATCTAGCGTCCCTTCTTCTGTAGCCGCTTCGCTGTGCGAAGCGGGAGAGCGGCATTAACTCAGATCCGGCGCGGCGACTGAGCGCCGCGGCTACAGCGTTACACGATCCCGCGCCGCAGTTCTTCGTGTTTGCCGGCGAGCAGCTCTTGCGTTAGCGCGTAGCCCGCCTTGTCCGCGTTCTCGCTCGTTCCCGCGAAATGCTGATCGATCCGCATCCGCGCGGAACGGCAGAAATACCCGGCGAGCGAAAGGATTTCGTCAACCGGCTCCCCCGCGTCGATCTTCGACTGGGCAAATGCGCAGGTCGCATTCATCGCGAAAAGTTCCGTCGCGATTCCTACGAAGCGGGAAAGGAGGAGCTGCTCGCGATCGAGCTTCGGCCCGAAGCGCATCATGGCGTGGAACAGACCGCGCGCTAATTTCTTGCTCGTCGCCGCGCCGTACTGCACGTGGCCGCGGAGGTCGGCGTGAAGTTTATCGAGATTCCCGGCGCTGCCGCCGAACCATTGTTTCGGATACCAGCGCGTGTAAAACGAGCCCGAGCTGAACATCGACTTGATCCGCGTCGCCATCGGCAACTGCGTGTTGAAAATCGCGCCGCCGACTTTCAAGTGCGGATCGAGCGCCTCGCGCGCAATGAAGAGGCGCATTATTTCGCTCGAGCCTTCGAAGATCAGGTTGATCCGGCAATCCCGCAGGAAACGCTCGACCGCGATCGGTTCTTCGCCGCGGCCGGCGAGCGATTGGGCGGTCTCGTAACCGCGGCCGCCGCGCACCTGCATCGCGTCGTCGGCGATCTTCCAGGTCATCTCCGTGCACCACATTTTGCACATGGCGGTTTCGATTCGCAGATCGCCCGCTTTGCGATCCACCAGCGCCGAAGTGAGAAACGTGATCGCTTCCATCGCGAACGTGTTCGCCGCCATCTCCGCGACTTTCCCGGCGATGGCAGAATGCTGGCCGATCGGCGCGCCCCATTGGACGCGTTCGCTCGACCATTTGCGGCAAATCTCGACGAGCCGTTTCGACAGGCCCACGCACGCCGCCGGGATCGTCAGGCGTCCGGTGTTCAACGTCGTCAGGGCCACCTTTAGTCCCTGGCCTTCCTTCGCGATCAAGTTTTCGCGCGGCACCCGCACATCCGTGAATTTCACGATGCCGTTGTAGAGCGCGCGCAACCCCATGAAGTGGCAGCGATAAGTAATCTCGAGCCCCGGCGAATCGACATCGACGATGAACGCGCTGATCTGCTTGCGCTCCTTGCCGTTCACCATCTTCGGCGGGGTCTTCGCCATCACCACGAGCACGCCGGCTTTGATCAGGTTCGTGCACCAAAGTTTCTCGCCGTTCAGGACCCAGGCGGTGCCGTCTTCGGAAAGATCGGCGCGCAAACTCATGTTCGCGGGATCGGACCCTGCGTTCATTTCGGTGAGGGCGAACGCCGAGATTTCCTTGCGCGCGACACGCGGCAGATATTTCGCCTTCTGTTCTTCGGTCCCAAAAATCAGCAAAGGCTGCGGAACGCCGATGGACTGGTGCGCCGAGACGAGCGCCGTCAGGTTCGCGTCCCAGCTCCCGAGAAGCATCGCGGCCCGGCCGTAATTGACCTGCGACAAGCCCAGCCCGCCATATTGCTTCGGCACCTTGATGGCGAACGCGCCCATCGCGAACAGGTCGTCGATGTTCTTCTGCGGAATCTCGCCCGTGCGATCGATCTCGTCGGCGTCGACATTATCGCGCAGATAACTCTTCAGCTCGGCGAGAAATCCCTCCGCCAGCGCGGCATCCTCCGCGGTCTGTTTCGGGAACGGAAAAATGCGATCGAAATCGAAACGGCCGATAAACAGATTGCTCGCGAAACTGCCGCGTTCATCGAGGGGATCGCGCGAGCTTTCCGCCAGCTCGAGCGCCGCCGCTTTTCCCGCCGACATCTTCGAGGTGTCGATGACGGACGCCGCTGCTGGTTTGGCGCTGGTTTCTTCTGCGATCTGTTTCTCCGGTGCTTCGAGCGGCGATTTCATAATCAATATTGGCAGGTCAACGACCGGCCGAGCCGTGGGGAGAACCAGCTCGACGGAATCTCGCCCTACCGGTTGTCTTGGTAAAATGTAGTTCCATCCTGCGCATGCTGGCGAAGCAAATCGCAGGGGGCAAATTTCTCGCCGGCGCGGGAGTGGATGCCGTCCATATCGGTCACCACTTTCTTCAATCCCACGCTTTCGGCAAAGCGCAGAGGCCCGCCCCGATACACCGGGAACCCGGTCCCGATAACCATCCCGTAATCCGCGTCTTCCGGGCTGGCCACGACCTTTTCCTCAAGGCACCGCGCCGCCTCGTTCACCATGAGATAGACCAGGCGATTGGTAATGTTCTCAAGGGCAAATTTCTCCCCGGATTCCTGGCGCCATTCCTGGAGGGCTTCGTTGGGAGATTGCTGTTTGCCTTCGTATTTGTAAAAGCCGGCGCCGGTCTTGCGGCCGAGGATCTTCGCGGCATACATCTTTTGCAAAATCTCGCAGGCCTGGTCCCGCGCGCCGAAGGCTTTCTCCAAAGTCGCAGCGATATCGACGGTGATATCGACGCCGATCTCGTCGATCAACCGCAGCGGTCCCATCGGCATTCCCCATTCGAGTAACGGGCCATCGATTTCTTCCGCGCTCACGCCGTTCTGAAACATTTCGGCGGCGTCCAAAAGATACGGGAAGAGGACACGGTTCACGAGGAAACCGGGCGAATCCTGGACAAGGACGGGCAGCTTTCCGATTTGCCGCGCGAAGGCGAGCGCTCGCGCTCGAATTTCCGCCGAGGTCTGCCTCCCGGCGACGACTTCAATCAACTTCATGCGGCTGACCGGGTTAAAAAAATGAAGGCCGACGACGCGCGCGGGTGATCCGGTGCTGGTCGCGAGTTCCTCGATCGGCAGCGCGGAAGTGTTCGTGGCGAGAATCGTTGTCTCGGGCGTGTTCGCCGCCAGGTCGCCGAAGATTTTCTTTTTGATCTCGAGCTTTTCGGAGGCGGCTTCGATGACGATCTGGACATCGCGCAACGGCATCGGTTGGGTCGAGGCCACGATGCGCGCCCGGCCTTCCTTCGCCTTCGCCTCATTCATCAAACCACGCTTCACCGCATCGGCATAAGTCTTCTCGATGTTCGCCAGGCCGCGATCGATCGCCGCCGGATCGACGTCGCGCAGGATAACCGAAACGCCACGCGCGCTCAACCATTGCGCGATCCCCGCGCCCATGACGCCGGCGCCAATCACCGCCGCATGCAGGATTTTCTCGGGCGGAGTCTTCGAAGAACCTTTGCGATACTTGTCCGCGAGGAAAAAATTTCGAATCAGGTTTTGGGTGGCCTCGGTCGCGCCCAGCTCGCTGATGGCGTCCACTTCCAGGGCAAGCGATTCCTCGATGGTTGATTCGCCCGATCGCTTGATGATTTCAAAAGCGCGGCCCGGCGCCGCGTTCCCGCTTTTCTTTGGAGGGCTGAGCTCCTGCGAAGCCGCCGCGGGCGTCGCTGGAGCTCCGCCCTCCAATTTGCGTTTACCCGCCGCCAATTTTTTGCGAGCCGCCTCCAGGATTTTTTCCTTGGGAACCACTTCATCGACGAGACCGAGCTTCAACGCTTCGGCTGCGCCATAGAGTTTGCCTTTCAGGATTACCTCGGCTGCCGCGTTCGCGCCGATCAGGCGCGGCAGGCGCGTCGCTCCGCCCCACGCAGGCACAAGACCAAGCGTCGTTTCCGGCAGCCCAATCTTCGTCGCCGGATCATCGGACGCGACCCGGTAATCGCAGGCCAGCGTGATTTCGTAGCCGCCGCCGGCGCAGGCGCCGTGAATCGCAGCCACGGTCGGCGCTTTCAACGCCACCAGCCGGTTGAAAACCTTTTGTCCTTCCGAAATGAATTTGCGCATCTCGCCGGTCTGCGCCTGCTTCAACAACGTCTTCAGATCGGCGCCCGCGATGAAGATCGACTTCTTCGCTGAAGTCACGATCACGCCTTTGATCGACGCATCTTTTTCGATCGCGTCCACCTGCTCGCGCAGGCTTTGCATCGTCGCCGCATCGAAAATATTCGCGCCCGATTCCGGGCGATCGAAGGTCAGGATACAGATCCCGTCGTCTCCGATTTCCCGCCGAATCATTGGCCCCGCCGCTGTCGCCGTCATCCGGCTCATATTGGCGAGATTCGGGCAAATTCCAAGCGGGGAAAGGCAGTGGATTGCGCTTCGTGGTAGCGAATGTTACAAAGCTCGGCGGGGCGCGGTCCTTCGGTTTTAATTGCTCATCGTTATGGTCGGAAAAATTCTCCTGCCGGAAATTAGAGGCCTGATCGACGCGCGTGATTTTGGCGCGCTCCGCGAGATTTTCCGGGAATGGCCGCCGGCCGACGTGGCCGAGGTAATTCTCGACCTGCCCGAAGACGAGCAGGTCATTATCTTCCGCCTGCTTCCAAATGCCCTGGCCGCCGACGTCTTCGAATACCTCGACGTGGAAGCGCAGCAGCAATTACTGCGCGCCATGGCCCACGAGCAGGTCGTAGCGATCCTGAACGAGATGTCGCCGGACGATCGCACGGCGCTGCTCGAGGAGATGCCGAGCGCCGCGGCCCGGCAATTGATCCAGCTTCTCACCCCGGACGAACGCCGCATCGCCCAGGCGCTTCTCGGTTATCCCGAGGACAGCGTCGGCCGCCTGATGACGCCGGACTTCGTCGCCGTGCACGACGATTGGACCGTGAAAGAAGTGCTCGATCACGTCCGCGAATTCGGGCGGGACAGCGAGACGCTCAATGTGATCTACGTCGTCGACGAACGCGGCAAGCTCATCGACGACCTCCGGATGCGGGAGTTTCTCCTGCGACCGTTCGAAGCGAAGGTGAGCGATTTTCGCGACCGCGCTTTTATCGCGTTGAAGGTGAACGATACGCAGGAAGAAGCGCTCAATGCCTTCCGAAGATACGACCGCGTGGCGTTGCCCGTGGTCGACTCGAATGGCGTCCTGGTCGGGATCGTCACGAGCGACGACATGCTCGACGTCGCGGAAGAAGAGGCGACCGAAGACATCCAGAAACTCGGCGGTATGGAAGCGTTGGACGAGCCCTACACGACGATTCCGTTGATGCGGATGGTGAAGAAACGCGCCACCTGGCTCATCATTCTTTTCCTTGGCGAAATGCTCACGGCGACCGCGATGCAAGGCTACAACGGCGAGATCGAGAAGGCGGCGATCCTGGCGATGTTCCTGCCGTTGATTATTTCCAGCGGCGGCAATTCCGGTTCGCAGGCGACGACGCTCGTGATCCGCGCAATGGCGCTCGGCGAATTGCGCCTGGGCGATTGGTTTCGGGTGGTGCGAAAGGAACTTCTCTCGGGATTGTCGCTTGGGCTGATTCTGGGGACGATCGGCTTTTTCCGGATCTCGCTCTGGCAATACCTGCACATTTTCGATTACGGAAAATACCATTGGCTGGTCGCCTGCACCGTAGGCATTGCGCTCGTGGGAGTCGTCTTATGGGGCACGATCAGCGGCGCGATGCTTCCTTTCCTGCTCCGCCGTTGCCGGCTCGATCCGGCCACTTCGTCAGCGCCTTTCGTGGCGACGCTCGTGGATGTGACCGGGCTGGTAATCTATTTCAACGTGGCGCTGTTCATTCTTCGCGGCACGCTGCTATAAGGAGAACGTTTATGTTTTCAATCCGCCAATTCTTCGGCCACGACGAAAAGTTCTACGACCTGCTCGAAGCCAGCGCGCAACAGGCGGACAGCAGCGTTCACCATCTCGTCGCGCTCCTCGGCAAACT
>JBEEHI010000092.1:0-6183 GCA_041167305.1 Verrucomicrobiota bacterium | reverse complement strand
CGGTTTGGCCTTCGGTTCGGGCTCGGCCTTTGGTTCCGGCTCGGCCTTTGGTTCGGGGTTCCGCTGCTCGAGAGCGAAGGTGGCTCCACTGGGCGCGTTGGGAATCTTTGGGAGCTTGTCATTAACGATCTCGACCAAGGCTCCTATCGGCAGTTGCGCGTAAAGCTCCGCGACGTCGCGCGACTTCATCCGGATGCAGCCATAGCTCGCGGGCCGGCCAATCGTTTTTTCTGCGGGCGTGCCGTGAATATAAATGCAGCGGCTAAACGCGTGCGCGTTCGATGCTTCGAGACCCTTGAGCCAGATGATCCGCGTGATCACCGGATCGCGCCCGGGCGCGTTCGGCTTGATTATTTCACCCGTGAAACGCCGGTTCCGAAAAACCGCTCCCACTGGCGCGTGATCGCCAATTTTTTCGGCGACCTGAAGAAAACCGAGCGGCGTTGTCATGTGCCCCCAATCGTCGCCGAGGCCGAATTTCGAGGTCGAGATGGGATAGGTCGCAAGGCGGGTGCCGTTGCCCATCAGCATGAGCTTCTGGTCTTTTACACTGATGATGACGCGGCTGGGACCATCCGCGCGGAGTCCGGGGGCGAGCGCGATGAGCGCTAGCAGCACCAGCGAAAGGCGACGCATGCCGAGGTTCTTACTAGAATTTAGCCCGTTGTCACGCGGGAATTGTCGCCGCGGCCGGGCGTTCGCCACCGAAATTCCAGCGCGGCATCCACCGGCTGAAAGAAGAAAGCGACACGTAAAGGAACCCAATCTGGAACATGGCCAGGAACGGCACCGAGATCCATTGGCCGTGCTGAATGGCGAACCAGAGGAAGTAGGTGAAGTAAATCGCGAACGCCATTTCGGCCAACGGCAGAAGCGATTTGAGCGGCATGTATTTGCAGGAGCGCCATTGCTGCGCCTTGCGCTCGATCCCGTACTTCGGGGTGCGGGCGAAATCCGATTTGTGATTGAAGACCGCTTCCAGAACGGCGCGCGCATTATTGATTGAGAGCCCGACGCCGAGGGCGAGCAGCGCGGGAAGCAGCAGGATTTCCTTCATCCAGGTGCGCGGATGAAGTTCGCGTTGCGCGCAAATATAAAAGACGGCGACCGATACGGAGGCCGTCATGAAGATCGGCACATCGAGCAGCAGCGTGCGGAGCCAGGTGTTCTGCGGTCCGCCGCTGGAAGGATGAAGGAGCACGCACAGGCAGGCGAGGAGAAGATAGGCAAAGTTCGAGGTTAGGTGCGCCGTCGCCTCGATCTTGATCATGAGCGGAAGATTGCTGCGCCAGACGGTGGGCAGTAATTTCTTGCAGGTCTGGATCGAGCCTTTGGTCCACCGATGTTGCTGGGACTTGAAGCCGTTCATGTCGACCGGCAATTCCGCCGGGGTGATGACATCCGGCAGGAAAATAAATTTCCAGCCGGCAAGCTGCGCGCGGTAACTCAGGTCGAGATCCTCGGTGAGCGTGTCGTGCTGCCAGCCGCCCGCTTCATCGATGCACGACCGGCGCCAGAGCCCGGCGGTGCCGTTGAAATTGAAAAACCGTCCGCTGCGACTGCGCGCGGTTTGCTCCAGCAAAAGATGGCCATCGAGGAACATCGCCTGGACGCGCGTCAACAGGGAATAGCCGCGGTTCAAATGACCCCAGCGCGTCTGGATCATCCCGATTTTCGGATCGGTGAAGAAATGGATCGTCTTTTTCAGCAGGTCCGGGTTTGGGACAAAATCCGCGTCCAGGATGCAGACGAACTCACTTTCCGTGGAAGCCATCCCGGTCTCGAGCGCGCCCGCTTTGAAGCCGGTCCGATCGGTCCGGTGGATCAGTTCGACGTCAAATCCCCGGCCCTGCAGTTCCTCGACGCATGAGGCCGTCAATTCGCGCGTATCGTCCGTCGAATCGTCAAGGACCTGAATGTGGAGAAGCTCTTTCGGATAATCGATCTCGCTCACGGAACGCAGGAGCCGCTCGACCACATAGACTTCGTTGAAGATCGGCAGCTGCATCGTCACCCTGGGCAATTGGTCGAAGTGGCCGGCCGGCACCACGCCACGCTTCCGGTGCTTCAGGAACAGGTAGATAATGACGTAACGATGAATCCCGTACGCGGAAAGGCCGATGAGCACACTCATGTAGCAAATCGTCCAGATGATTGAGGCCAGGCTTCCTTGCATAACGGATTAGAGAAACTGCTCCGAAGTTTTACCCGGAGCAGGGCGACATGATGCCGCTTCCATCGCGCCCGTCAAATCAAAAATCGGGCGTTTGCCCGTGGAAAGCGGAGCCATTTTCGGGGGACAAAGGAGCGGTTTGGGCGAGTTTAGGGCGAGGGCTCTCCGCATGCAAGCGGCCGCGGGTCATGGCTCGATTCAGATGAGAGTGAAACGCATGTCCGGCTCCGGCCCTTCTCTTATTATATATGCGGCTGGGCTTTTCTTCGCCCTGGCCACCGTCCGCGGCCAGGTTCCGGTGGAGAACCCGGCCGAGCATGAGCGCGAAGAGCTGGGCGTGAACCCCTACACCGCTCCGTCCGTAGCGGACATCTTTCAGCAGCTCGATGACTTGAAGCCGCTTCCCTATGACCAGCTCAAGCGCGATTTCCCCCAGGCCACGCACGCCGGCCGCGAACAAATGGGGATGGTTTTTGGCGGACTCGTCGCGGACGGCTTCCTGATTGTGGAAACCCAGAAAAAAAATCTCGTGGAGGATTTGGGGAAAGTGCTGCTGCGCCAGGCCCGCAGCCTCGGCGTCGGCGATCGCGTTATGCGTCACAGCGCCAGCCTGAGTGAGCTGGGCAAAAAGGGCGATTGGCAGGCCGTGCGGCGCGAACTGATTTCCACGCAGCAGGACGTGGAAGAGGCGATGACGGCGATGCGCGACCAAAAGATGGCGCACCTGATCAGCCTCGGCGGGTGGCTCCGCGGCCTGGAAATTTGCGCGGGCGCGGTCGAGAGCAATTACACCACCGATCGCGCGGCGGTGTTGTGGCAACGCGATTTGATCAACTATTTCGCCGAAGAACTAAAGACGTTGCCGCCGGCCATCGCGCACAAACCGCTCTTCGAAAAAATTCGGGCCGGCGTCGAATCGATCCGCGCCCTCCTCAATCGCGCGCCGGAGAAAATGAGCCTGGAGGATGTGAAAACGCTGCACGCCCAGGCAAAGGAATTGAACTTGGCGATTGCCGCCGCGGATTAGTCGAGGCGCGCAAAGCAAAAATATTTCCGGCCTTGCCGCGACCATCGAGAGAGCCGAACTTTTCCCTGCGATGTCCTGGATTCAGTCGATTCCATTCCTCGCCCACCTGAAGCGGCGGGACCGCGATCGCCTTGCGCGTTACAACATCGTCATCGCCATCCTGCTCGCGGGGTGGTTCCCCTCGATCCTTATGCTGGTCGTCTCCTACACGATCCTGACGAACACGCTGGAAACGAAGATCCTCCACGATCGCCAGACGTTCGTGCAGTTGATCGCCCATCTCGTGGGCGACGATCTCAGCCACACTGGTAGCGTGATCGAGTACTACCAGACTCAGCCGGACGTCGCCAAAATCCTGTCCGGACCGGCCGCGTCGACCGGAGCCCAGCAATGGCTGACCCAGACCTTCTACTCGCATCCGCGCATCGACGGGATGTTCATTACCCGCGCCGACGGCGAGCTGATCGCGTCCTTGCCGGCCATCGATCCGGCGGCGGGCCAGGAATTTTCCGCGACCCTCTGGCGGGAAGGCGCGATGGGTTCGCCGGACGTTTTTGTCTCGCCGGTCCATCCCCGCTTGCCGGATGGCCGCATGGCGACGGCAATCGTCGGCGCCGTTCGAACGCCGGACGGCAATGTTGCCGGCTACCTCGGAGTCTGGGTTCTGGTAGAGCGCATGGGCCGGCGCTTGTCCACGATCGAAATCGCGGACCAGGCGATTTGCCAAATCGTAGATCAAAACGGCAACCCTCTTTTTGCAAAAAACTTTGCTCCGAACACCAGCCCGGCCCCGCCGCGCGAAATGAAAATCTTTGACGAAATCCGGGCCCTAAAGACCGGCTCGATCGAACGGGACGGCAACCTCTATTCGTTCAACACCGTCGATAACACTGGTTGGCTGACGATCCTCGAGCAGCCCAAAGCCGTCGCCTACAAACCTGTCCGGGATTTGTTGGACAAGATCACGATCCCGGCGCTGTGGCTGATCGTGGTGACGGCTGTCGCCGCGTGGCTCGCCGGCCGAGTGGCCCGGAGGCAGGCCGAGGCCGCGCGGCGGATCGAGCGCGAAGTCATTTTCAACGAGAAGATCCTGGCAAACATGCCGAGCGGCATCGCCCTGGTGGATCCGGAGTCGCGCCATTTTCTCCAGGCGAACCAGACCTTCATCGAAATGGCAAAACGCTTCGGCGAATTACCGGAGGGGCGCGATATTTACGACGCGATCTTCGACGAGGTGAAGATCGCGCCGGGCGAAGCGATCGAGCGCGTGCTGGCCTTTGGTGCGCCGTATCAAATCGTAGAGCACGCGTTCACCGACCGCGATGGGATGACGCGGTTTGTGAACGTGAACCTGCTCCGCTTGCAGACTTCGGAGCAAACCATTCAGGGCGTGCTTTACCTCGTGGAAGATAAGACGCGCGACATGACGCTGCGCCAGGAGCTTATCGGCGCGAACGCGGCCAAGGACCAGTTCCTCGCGTTGCTCTCGCATGAGTTGCGCAATCCCCTTTCGCCGGTGATCGCGATGGTGGGAGAACTCGAGGCGAGCGCCGGGGATTCGCCGGAAGTTCGACGCGCCCTCGAAGTCATTCGCCGCAACGTCGAGCTGGAAGCGCGGTTGATCGACGACCTGCTCGACGTGACGCGCATCTCGAAAGGCAAGCTCCAGCTCAGCCTGGAAACGGCCAGCGTCCACGAAATCTTGCAGCGCTCCTATGAGATTTGCCGCGAGGAAATCGCCGCGAAAGATTTGAAGATCGAGTTCCGTTTGCGCGCGGAACACGCATACGTGGAAGGCGATCCCGCGCGCTTGCAGCAGGTCTTTTGGAACCTGGTCAAGAACAGCGTAAAATTTACCCCGGCCAACGGCCGCATCGTCATCGAGACACTGAACCCCACGCCGGATACCGTGGAAATCCGAACCACGGATACGGGCATCGGCATCGAGTCCGACCAGATGGAACGGATCTTCAACGCGTTCGAGCAAGGCCAAAGCTCGATCACCCGGCGTTTCGGCGGGCTCGGGCTCGGTCTCGCCATCTCGAAGGCGATGGTCAACGCCCATGGCGGAGCCATTAAAGCGGAAAGCAGCGGGAAAAATCGCGGCGCCACCTTCATCGTGACGCTCACCACGGTCGCGACCCCGGCGCTGGTTCCCACCGTTCCCGAAAAGCGCGGACCCAAAGAGGCGGCGACGAAGGTCGCGCAAGCGAAAGGAACTGGTCCGCGTGTGCTGGTGGTGGACGATCATGTCGATACCTGCACCGGCATGAAGATGATGCTCGAACGGCGCGGTTACCGCGTAACGGTGGCGCATACGGCGGATCAAGCCGTGGAAAAAGCGGGGCAGGCGGAATTCGACCTCGTGATCAGCGATATCGGCCTGCCGGACAGGTCCGGCTACGAGCTGATGCAGGAACTCAGCACGACCAGGAGTCTGCGCGGAATCGCGCTGAGCGGATTTGGAATGGAGAACGACGTGAGCCGGGCGCGCGCTGCCGGTTTCTCCGAGCACCTGACTAAACCGATCAATTTCGATCGGCTCGATGAAGCGATCCAGATGCTGCTGGGCGAACCCGAAGCAGCCGTCCGATCTTAATTATTCTGAAGACGGGACGCTCGCTGCTGCAGTCTGTTCGGCCGCTTTGCGCTCGGAGGCTTCCTTCAACTGGCGGGAAAGCTGTTCCACGCGCTGGCGCATGATCTTGCCGGCCTTGAACTTCACGGTCGCCCGGGGTGGGATCACAAAACTGCTCCCAGGCTCATTGGGGTTGCGGCCCACGCGCGGCTTGGTCAGGCGTGTTTGAAACACCCCGAAATTGCGCAGTTCCACCGCGACATTGTTCGCCAGGCTGCTAGTAATGTGGTCGAGCGTGCGCTGCACGACCTCGAAAACGTCGTGCTGCACCATCCCGGTTTGGTTGCTTATGGCCACAACGATGTCCCTTTTGGTGAGCTTCGCCATATAAGGTAATCGTGCCAG
>JBEEHI010000091.1:0-4010 GCA_041167305.1 Verrucomicrobiota bacterium | reverse complement strand
AGAAAAAGACCTCGCGCCCCCATCTCCACTCGGACGGGACGAACGGAGTTCCTGAAGATCAACGCCGCGTTAGGTGGATGGCGCGACACCTATCACTGGATTCTTTGTTTGAGCTGGCCGCGCTTTGTCGCGTTTCTTCTCGCGGTCTATTTCGCCCTTAACCTGGTCTTCGCGACGGCGTATGCTCTGGGCGGCCCTTGCATCGGCGAAATGACGCCTGGCTCTTTCCCGGAGTCTTTGTTCTTTAGCATCGAAACCCTGGCGACGGTCGGATACGGGCATATGTATCCGGCGAACGTCTACGGGCACGTCGTTGTTACGACCGAGATCATCGTGGGCATGTTCTGGGTGGCCGTAATCACCGGCCTGATCTTTGTCCGGTTCGCGCGCCCGACGGCGCGGATTGTCTTTAGTAATTGCCTGGTCATAGCTCCCTTCGACGGACGGTTGAGCATTATGTATCGCGTCGCTAACCTCCGGCACACGACAATGGCCGAGGCGGAGTTTCGCCTGCTTTATTCGCGCGACGAGCGGGTCGCGGAAGGAGACGACATTCGGCGTTTCTATGAATTGAAGGTCTATCCGGAGCGCATGATTAGTTTCCCAGCCGCCCTTATCATTCGCCACACGATCGATGAACAAAGTCCGTTGGATGGGATAACGCCCGAGATCCTGAAAAAAGAGGACGCCTTCTTTGTTGCGTCGACTCTGTCTCTCGAGCTGGTTATGGCCGCGTCCGTCCAAAGTGTGCAGGATTACGCGTGGGACGACATTCGTTTTGGCGTGCGGTTCGTTGATGTCTACACCGAACTGGAAGACGGCCGGCTCACTGTCGACTATGGCCGGCTGCATGAGACGGAGCCGGTGCCCAGTGTGCGGGAAGACGAAGAGAAAGCGGTAGAGGAAGACCGCTAGAGCACGGCCCACTTCGAGCGGCGGGTCCGAGGGTCAGTTTCCCACATGCGGAGGCCGCCGAGGTAAACGTTCCGGTTATCGCCGGGCACGATCCCATCGGGCAGGGTGGCGAATTGTTTGGCGTTGCCGCCGCCCAGCACGACGTAATCCGCGATAAACGAAAGCTTGAGGTACTTCAGACAAAACAGGACCTCGCGTTTCCATTTCTTTTTGCCGAGACGATCGAGCCCGGGTTTGCCCAGAACTTGTTCGATGATGCCGCCCTCATAAGGAAGGTCGCCCAGCTCGAGAGGCAGAAGACTTCCTTTCCAGACCAGGGCTGAGCCCAGTCCGGTGCCAAGTCCAAGGAATAACATCCGGCCGCTCCGGTAACTGCCGAGCGCCTGCATGGCGGCGTCGTTCAGGATGCGGGTAGGTTTGCCTAACGACTTGTTAAAATCCCAGCCGACCCAGCCCGTGGCCAGGTGTTTGGGTTCTTTCACGATCCGTCCCTTCCGGACCACCGACGGAAACCCGATCGAGATGGCGTCGTAACTCCAACCCTGGGCTGTTTTCTTGATCTGCGAAACCAGCTCCCGCGGCGAGAGCTTCATCCCGGAATCGAATTTGCGCCGATCACTCCGCGATATCTGCAACTTCACATGGGTGCCGCCGATATCGACGACGAGGATTCTTTTCTTCATCGCGACGTGGAGCGCGCGAAGCTATTCGCCGAACCCGAACTTCTGGAAGAAGCCGCGCTTCTCCGGTTTCGCCCCCGCCACTGCCGGCGGCCAGCACTCGACGATCTCCAGGGCGAGAAAGCGGAACAAAGTGAGCCGCGCAAATTTGAAATCGAGCCGAAGATTCTTGGCGATCTGCGCAACCGAACGAACACCGTTGAACTGCGAAGCGAACTGCGCTTCCGCCACGGTGAGGCGAAGATTCTGGACGCGCTCGTAGCCGTCGCGCGTGTAAGCCGGGATGGACCCCGATTCGATCTCCGATGTCTCGCCGAGTTCCTGCGTTTGAATGCAGCGCAGAGTGGTGAGCACCCAATGATCGATGTCTGCTTCACCGGAAACGTCACTGGCATATTCCGGCAGCGACTCGCTTTGTTCGAACACGAAGCGGACCTTCTTCGCGGTCCAAAGCTGGGCGAAAAGTTTCTGCCCGTAATGCTGCACCAGTTGCACGGCCGGTTCGTGGAGGATCAATCCTTCACGCGCCAGGGTGAGGAAAAGCGGGCAACCGGTCTCGCGTTGTTCCGCGCGGGCTTTCTCGGTTTGCTCGGCGTCGACGTTTACCAGCGTGATTGGCGCCTCCGGGCAATAGAGAACCGGATCGCGCGTCGTCGCGAGAACGATCGCGCCATCTTTGGCCAGAAGCTCGACGGCTGTCTTGTTCCAAAACGAACGCAGGGTGCCGGTGAGTTTTTCTTTGCCGATCGTGTGCAGCGCGCCGTTGAGTGAGAAGAAGCTGGTGTCGCCGGAGAAAAAGGCGCCGTTCACGGGGAGCGGCTCTTCCGTCGCAGGCGCGGCGGTGGATGATTCGAACTGGGAAGCCGTGCTGGCGGGTTGCGATTCTGCCCACGAAGTCGGTGATACGGGCGCGCTCCACCAGGCATCACTCGTGCCGCCGGCGGCCGACGCGATCTCGGCCGTTTCGGCCGGAGCCGGCGGCGCGTATTCCTGATTCGGATCGGGCCAAACCGGTTCGTTCGTCGCAACCGGTTCTGATTCCGTTTGGGCGGCCTTTTCTTCCTGTGGCCAGACCGGCGCGCTCCAGGCATTCTCGGTGGGAGCTAAGGTCTGCTCCGTTTCCATCCGTTTTTCGTTCTCTGGCTGCGCCGTCGCGTTCGGGTCCTTGGGCATGTAATTCTCCACCGTTTTGATTAAGAGATCAGAAGTGAACGGTTTGTTCAATGATCCTATCACATTGGCGTTCTTGATTTGATCCGGCTGAAGATCGGAGCCGAAGCCCGACATATAAACGATCGGCACGCTGGCCGTCACCGCGTTGTCCGACAGGCGCTGGCAGACTTCGTCGCCCTTCATGTCGGGCAGGACGTAATCGAGGAGGATGAGATCTGGCGGATCTTTAGCGGCGGCAGCCAAACCTTCCTCGGCAGTCGCGGCCGTCACGGCGTCGTAGTTCGCCTCGGTGAGAATTTCCTTCACGAAGCTGAGCAGCATCAGGCTGTCGTCGATCACCAGGACTTTGAGCGTCGCCGTCTTCCGCCGGGCCGGCGCCGACGAATCTTTGTCGCGGGTCTCGTCGATTTTGCGCACCGCTTCCATCAGCAGCATCTGCCAATCTTCATCAATCGT
Organism: Verrucomicrobiota bacterium; assembly: GCA_041167305.1. Taxonomy (GTDB): domain Bacteria; phylum Verrucomicrobiota; class Verrucomicrobiia; order Chthoniobacterales; family UBA10450; genus AV80. The sequence continues at coordinate 786 of JBEEHI010000091.1, read as the reverse complement.
GCGCGGCCCGGGCGCGGCACCGGAGACTTCGGAAATCTGGCCGCCCTTCCAATTGACGATTTCGTTGAAGGCAGCGACGCCTTCCTTGCCTGGCGCCGTTGCGTGGCGCACCTGGCCGGCTTCGAAATAAACGCGCGCCTTTTCGCCCTTGGGACCGGTAAATTGCAACACCGCGGACGAGCCGCTCATGCATTTGAGCTGGATAATATCCGCCAGGTGCAGGTCGCTCAGCGTGCCTTGGAATTTCTCGCTGTCGGGCGCGCTCGAAGGTGAAAGCAGCGCCTCCACGAGAGCGACGAAGTCTCCGTGCGGGAATGGTTTTTCCAGGAAATGAATCGCGCCGAGGCCCGCGGCCTGTTCCTGGTGGATAGCGAAATGGCCGCCCGTCAGGACGATGGCGCGCGCATTCGGGTGGCTGGTGCGCAAATCGTAGAGGAATTCCTGGCTGAGATCGGGAACGGCGTCGATATCGAGAACGAAGAGATCAGGCTTAGCGTTGAGAATGAGGTCGTGGGCCTGTTCGAGAGTCGGCGCGACGTCAATCTCGGCGGCAGGCGCAGCTTCGTTGAGAGCGGCGCGAATTTTCTCGGCGAGATCGAGGTCCGGCTCGAGGACGAGAACGCGTCCGCCTGGGGCAGTCTCGTCAGCGGAATGGCTCGTCGTTTCGTTCATGGTGAAATCGGCGCGGGGAGCTGCGCTGGTCTGCACTCACGGGCCACGCCTTACTGGACACATGCCTGCTTCCGAGAAAATGGAAAGCAGTTTTTCTTCGAGCGAAACGCGTTG
>JBEEHI010000090.1:0-4797 GCA_041167305.1 Verrucomicrobiota bacterium | reverse complement strand
AATTTCCTCAGGCGATCGACCTGCAACTGCTGCTTCGCCCGCGGCGTCCGCGCGAGCTCGAACTCCGGCATTTCCTCGGAGTCGTTGCGATACTTGTTCAGCGCGATGATCGGCCGGGTGCCGTCGTAAATTTGCTGTTCGTAGCGATGCGCCGCATTCTGAATCTGACTGCGCTGATAACGATTTTCGACCGCGCCCATGACTCCGCCGAGCCGCTCGATCTCCCGGAACTCCTCCAGGATCGCTGCTTCGACCGCGCGCTCGACCGCCTTCATTCCGGGCGAACCACTCAGCATATTCATGGTGTGTTTGAAGATGCCGGATTCGTCGAGCAGGATGGCCTGACCGTGCGCGGAGAGCCGGATCCACTCTTCGCTCGGCGTGGTGAACGGCTCATCCGCGCTGTTCGAATGACACGAGTTCGTGCCGTTCATGTAGGCGAGCATCAGTTCCGCCGCCGTTCGCGTCAGGTTGTTTCGGAACTCGGCGGCGATGAGCGAACGTCCGCTCGTCTGCGTGTGCACTTTGAACATCTGGGCGCGCGATCCGCCGCCAAACGCATCCCGCATTCCGATCGCCCAAATGCGGCGCGAGACGCGCGTGAGCGCGATGTATTCGACGTCGAGCCCGCAATCGAGGAAGAAGGAAAGCCGCGGGCCGAATTCATCCGCGGACATGCCGCGATTCGCCATCATTTCCGCGTAAGCGAACCCGTTCGAGAGCGTGTAAGCCGCCTGCTGCACCGGTGTCGACCCGGCTTCGCCGATGTGATAACCGCTGATCGAAACCGGGTACCAGCGCGGCATGTTGCGCGTGGTCCATTCCATCATGTCGCCTAGAAAACGGAGCGAAGCTTCGACCGGGAAGATGGTCTCGTTCTGCGCCTGAACTTCCTTGAAAATATCGGCCTGAATCGTGCCGCGAAGTTTCGGGACAACGGCGTCACCGAAGCGACGTTTCGCCGCCGCGATATACATCGCCATGATGATCGGCGCCGGCCCGCTGATCGTCATCGAGGCGGAGAAACTCGGCGCGCCCATGTCGAAGCCCGCATAGAGACGCTCCATGTCCTCGACCGTATCGACCGCCACGCCGCCCTCGCCGATTTTTCCAAAAACGCCGTCCGCATCGGAGTCGATGCCGTAAAGCGTGGGGCCGTCGAACGCCGTGCTCAGCCGCTTCGAGCGTTGGTGCGCGCCGAGATAATGGAAACGTTTATTCGTATCGTCGGGCAAACCCATTCCGGAAAAAAGGCGCGTCGGCTCTTCCGTTTCCTGCAATTTCGCGACGGCCGTTTTACCGTTCTTTCCATGCCCATTCTTGCCATGGCCGTTCTTCGCGTAGCTGCCGATCTCGACGGCCGGCTCCTGCAGCGGTTCGAGATACATCTCCTTGTAGGCGCCGTTCAAGAAGGGGAACTCGCCCGGCAATCCGTCGCCTAACAAGTAACGCGCGATCTCACCCGGCTCATCGATCTCCGGCAAAGCCAGGCGCGGCAATTCCAATCCCGTCGGCGCTTTGCCGACTTTGATGTTGCGCTTGATCTCGTCCCAGCGATCCAGCAGTTGCTTCCCGAATTTCTTGTCGCTCCGCGCGCGTTTCACTTCGTCGAGCACGTGCCGGTTGTATTTGTCTACCGCTTCAATAACGCGTCCTAGTTTGCTCATTTCCGTCCACCTTTCTTCGCCGGTTCGCGCATCAGCAGATCGCACAATTTGTCCACGCCCCGATCGCGATGACGCTTCGCCACCGTCGAGACTAACTTCTGCTCGCGCCCGCTTCCTTCAAGTCGCCTTTCGATCTCGCTCATCGCGGTCTTGGCCCGATCAAGATCGCTCTTGTTCACGACCACAATGTCGGCCAGGTCGAGCATGACGATTTTCTGGAGCTGCAAGCGCGCTCCGTAATCGGGATTCATCACCAGCACGGTTTGATCGACCAGTTTGCTCTGGAACGGCATCGCTTCCTGGCCCGTGCCCACCGTCTCGATGATAACGTAATCAAAATCGCTTTGCGCCAGCAGGCGCAGACAATCTTCCGTCGCGGGCGACAAGCCGCCGGCCTGTCCTCTCGTCGCCATGCTGCGCATGAAAACGCGATCGTCCTGCGAATTGATCATGGTGGCGCGATCGCCGAGCAACGCGCCTGATCCGACAACGCTCGGGTCGTGGGAGAGAATGGCGATGCGCGCCTTCGGTTCGCGATGGAGCAGCCGCAGAATCAACTCGTCGATCAGAGTGGTCTTGCCCGCGCCGCCCGGGCCGGTAAAACCAATCACCTTCGTATTTTCGATTTTCGATCCAGCCGCCGTAGCCACTTTGGCGGAAAAGGCTTTTCGATTTTCGATTTTTTTCTTCGGCCGTTTGCCATTCGCGTAGCTGTCTTCAATCTCGGTTAGCTTCCGAGCGAGTTTCATCTCGGCCGATCCGCCCGCGGCGCGCTTGCCCGCTTTGCCGTAGCGATCGCGCACCCATTGCGTCATGTCGGTCAGCGACGTCCCCGCGAAAAAAATCTTATCGACGCCGCGTCTTTGCATCAGGCGCTGATCGTCATGCGTGATCGTGCCGCCACCGCCGCCGAAAACTTTAATGTCAGCCGCGCCTCGCTTTTTCAATTGCCGGACGACTTCGGCAAAAAACTCGACGTGCCCGCCGTTGTAACTCGATATGCCGATGGCGCGCACATCCTCCTGGATCGCGGCCCGGACGATGTCCTCGGCGTAGCGGTGATATCCGAGATAAACCACCTCGATCCCATGCCGGATGAACTCGAGATTGACCGTGTTGATCGCGCTATCGTGCCCGTCGCAGATTGGGACGGCGGTGAGAACTCGGATCGGAGCGGCCATGGAGTTTGAAATGTTAACGGCAATCGCTTGTCGAGCAATGGCGTTTCAGCCTAACGTCGCGGAAATGCGCGCGGTTCGAGCGATAGCCATCACCAGTCTCATCGTCGGAACGATGGACATCACCTCGGCGATCATTATCACGCTGCTGCGGGGCGGGACCATCATGCGGCTGATGCAATTCATCGCGAGCGGACTGCTCGGGAAACAGGCCTTCCAAGGCGGCCTCTCCATCGCAGCGTTAGGTCTGGCGCTCCATTTCCTGATCGCCTTCGGTTTGGTGACGGTCTTTTATTTTGCCCGCCGCAAGTTCGCTTTCCTGCGGCAGCATCCGGTGGCTTCGGGAATAATTTATGGCCTCATCGTCTTCGCGGTCATGAATCTGATCGTTCTCCCGTTATCCGCCGCGGCGGTGCGACACTCTCTTTCGGGTGATCTGATCCAAATCGGTATTCATATGTTTGTGATTGGTCTGCCGACTTCACTCCTTCTCCGTCGATTCTCCTATGACTGATCCTCTCGATTTTTCTGGCAAGGTCGTGCTCGTCACCGGCAGCTCGCGTGGACTGGGCGCGGAGATGATCAAGGCGTTCGGAGCGCGCGGGGCGCAATGCGTGGTGAACTATGTGGCCGATCCGGATGGAACCAATAAGACGGATGCGACGAATGTGGCCGCGGCGTTGCGAGAACCGCTCGTGATCGAGTGCGACGTGACGAAGCCCGATCAGGTTGAAGCGATGATGAAAACGATCGGGGAGAAATTCGGTGGGCTCGATATTCTCATCAATAACTCCGGGATCATCCGTGATCGCACGATCAAAAAACTGACGCTCGAGGAATTCGAGAGCGTCCTGCGCGTGAATCTCGCCGGCACCTTCAACGTCACGCAAAAAGCCGCCGCCATTCTGCGAAAAGACGGCCGGATCGTGAACCTCTCATCGGTCAGCGGCCAGATGGGACTCTTCGGCCAGGCGAATTATTCGTCGAGCAAAGCCGCCATCATCGCTCTGACGAAAGTCTCCGCCCGCGAGTTCGCCCGGCAAAATATCACGGTCAATGCGATCGCCCCCGGGTTTATCGATGTCGGCATGAGCAAGGGAATGCCGGACGAAGTCACCGCGAACTTCATCAAACAGATTCCACTGGGCCGGCTCGGGGACGCCGAAAACATCGTCGATGCCGCCCTGTTTCTCTGCTCGCCCATGGCGAGCTACATCACCGGCCACGTGCTAAACGTGAACGGCGGATTCTACATGGGGTGATCAGTCGCTCTCTCCATCAACTGGTTGTCGCGCTGACAATGCTCGCCGGCGCCTGCGCGTTTGCGGAGCGGCCCCCCATTTCGGAAGACCGCGAGCTGAAGGAAATCGATCTCAGCGCGTGGGATTGTCGAGACCATCCTGAAGGAAGCGCGACGACCCCCGACGGAGTCGAGCGCAACAAACTGAAGAACCGCTCCATGATCGATCTGGCCGGCCTTCAGGTTCCGCAGTTCGATACCCGGACGTTTCTTAAAAAATTCGCCGCGTTCGAAACACACACGAAAGGCATGCGCCGGAAAGATTTGAGGGCGGCGCTACGACCGCGACTCGATCCGCTGGAAAAGGAGATCGTTTCTTTCACCGGCTATCTCGTCCTCGCTTACGCCGGTCCGCCTGAATCCACAAACTGCGGCAACGCCGATTTCCACGACTGGCACCTCGAGCTCTTCCAGAAGCCGCTAGACCACGCTCCAAAAATCGGCGACCCGACGCCGATCATTTGCGAAATCACGCCGCGAACCCAGAACGCCATCTTTCGCGATAACATCCGGATGCAAGCGCTCGCCGGGTTCATCCGCGCGCCGGATTTCACTATCGAACCGACAGGGCACGCCGCGCGAAAAGTTCGCGTGACGGGGTATCTGTTATGGGACGACGAGCACAATGGCAGCGCCGACGTCGGCAAAACCA
>JBEEHI010000089.1:0-3027 GCA_041167305.1 Verrucomicrobiota bacterium | reverse complement strand
GCCGGTTCCCTGCGAAATGTCGAACCCTACTTGGTCCGAGGTGTCAACGCCGAGCGGCCCCACCGTATTCAGGATGCCGGCATTCGGAGGATTCTGGATCACCAGGGTATCGAAGCCCGAGTCGATGTCGTAAAGCACCGTCGCCCCGGCGCCCGCGAAGTTATTGGTGTAGGCCGAGCCGACAATCGTAGGGTTGCCACCCACGTGAGCATCACCAGCCGCGTAGGCGAAGTTCGGATCTCCCGTCCCAACGAGCGTGCCATCATCCGGATTGAACCGATAGTTGAAGTCGGCATCGCTCGTCACTCGAATGAGGTCGGCCGTGGGAATGAAATCCAAGCCGAAGCTGGTCCCGTTCAGCGCCAGCGGAACAGCGGGAGGAGTCGAGGCGGCGCCGGTCGTCAGGTTCAAAATGTAAAACCGGCCGCTGGCGCCGAGCGCGTACAGATTCCCGGTCGCTGGCCGGAAATCGATCGCCATCAGCGCTTCGTTGCCCACGGTACTGATCGTGATTGTCTTCGTCACCGTCCCGGGTGTCGCGCTGTCGAAAAACAGAAGGCGTTTGCCGGAGGTTAACGCGACGATTGTTTCCGCCCGATCGGTCGCGATCGCAGCGAATCCGACAAGAACCGAAAGAAGAGCAATTTTTTTCATGCGAGGCCTCAAATCGTGCCGGGCACATTCGCAATTGGCAATTACATTCAGGAACGATGCCTCTCGAGTTGAAGGATGTGCAGTTGATCGGCAGCGAGCTCGCCATGCGATGGAGCGATGGCGTGGAATCCTATCTGCCGATCGAGCGCTTCCGGCGCGCGTGTCCCTGTGCAACCTGTGGCGGCGAGCCGGATGTCCTCGGAAATATTTCGCGGCCCGATGTGTCGTATATCCCGGCGAGCTTCGAGCTCGTTGGTTGGCAACTGATCGGCGGTTACGCCCTTCAGCCGCGTTGGGGTGATGGCCACAGCACCGGGCTTTATTCTTTCGCGTATTTGCGGCGGCTCACCGCCGATTCTTCGTAATCGTGCTCGTGCTCCTGCTCGTGATCGAGGGAGGGGATCGATTACGAGCACGAGCACGAGCAGGAGCACGAGTAAAAGAGATGAGCATGGAACCAGCTATTGACGGCTCTGGTAAAGTTTACATCCCCATGACGCGAACGATCAAAGCCTCGCTGCTCTTCACCGTTTTCGCGCTCTGCGCTTTGGGCGCAATCTTTTCGCCAAAAGACATGCGCGAAAATCGCGAGCAGCCGACCCAGGTCGTTCCGGTGAACAATCACCAGTCGCATCGGGGTATTTGGCTGCGCGTCTGAACACGCCTCAAGGAGGGGCGCTTTCCAAACCGCCCGCTCCCTAACAACGGCGGTCTGGAGACGGCCGCTCCTTGAAGCTTTCACTGCGGCAGCGTTACCCGAAGCAACGACGCGTCCTCGCCGATCGGCCGCATCGCGCGCTCTTCCAACTCTGCCGGCACGAGAAAGAAATCGCCCGGCTTGAATCGGCGTCCGGCGCATTCGAGTTCGCCGGTCAGGCAAACGACAATCGTAAAGCGGCCGCGGTCAGCGATCTCGCGTTCTCGCTCGATCTCCCACTTGTCGATCTCGAAGAGCTCATGTTTCACGAGCGATTCATCTTTCGGGCGCAGTAAGGCCGGCTCGACGTCGTCGAAATCGACACACTGCATCGCCTCCGCAATGTGCATCTGCCGCGGGGCGCGCCGTTTTTTCGCGCGGTCCCAATCGTAGATGCGATAGGTCGTGTCGCTGTTCTCCTGGATCTCGACCAGCACGTTCCCGGCGCCGAGCGCGTGCATTCGGCCGCTGGGGAGAAAAATCGCGTCGCCGGTCTTTACTTCGAGCGCGTGGAGATGCTTCTCCACTTGTCCCTGCGCGAGTGCCTTCGTGAAAACTTCCCGCGTCGTTCCCTTCTTTACTCCGGCGTAAAGGCGCGCTTTGGGCGCCGCGTTCGCCACATACCAAAGCTCCGACTTCGATTCGCCGCCGAGTTTCTTCGCGATCTCCCGCGGCGGATGGACCTGGAGCGAAAGATTTTCCTGGGCGTCGAGCAGTTTGGCCAGGATCGGAAAACGAGGAGAGTCTGGCACCTTCCCGAAAATTTCTTCGCGATGTTTGCACCAGAGCTCATGCAAGGTCGCGCCGCGCAACGGCCCTTCGTGCACCACGCTCTGGGCCTCCGGCCGATCGACGATCTCCCACGACTCGCCGATCAGCGCCGCCGAGGGCAAACGCTTTCCGTAGAGCGATTCCAGCCGGCGCCCACCCCAGACGCGCTCCATGAAGAGCGGCTCGAAAACGAGGGGCTGGATCAGATTGAGCTGGGCCATCTTTGTAGGGCGTTTCTGTGAAACGCCACGGTTCAGGCGTCTGACACAGACGCCCTACAATTCGCGACTCGATGCGCTTTGCAAACTCACCTCGGTGCCACAAGCTTCGATTGCACCATGAATCTGCGATCTTGGCTCAAATATTGGCTGCCGGTCGTGGCCTGGATGATTTTCATTTTCATCGGCTCCACCGACCTCCTCTCGGCGGAGCACACTTCGCGATTCATCGGTCCGTTCCTCCGCTGGCTCACTCCCGATGTTTCGGATGCAACCGTTGCTTCCGTCCAGCTCGTTGTCCGCAAATGCGCCCACCTCACCGAATATGCGATTCTCGCCGCTCTTCTTTTCCGGGCGTTTCGCCAGCGTCAGCCGCGAGTCGGCGGTGTCCTCACCATGAGTTTTGTTCTCGCTGCCGTCTACGCCGGGCTCGATGAATTTCATCAATCCTACGTCGCTTCGCGCACCGGCTCGCCCTGGGATGTTCTGATTGATTGCGCCGGAGCGCTAGCTGGCCTGCTGATCTATTGGTGTGTGATCCGCAATCGAAAACCCACCATGGCCGCGGGAGCGTCTTGACCAATCATCGATCACCTATCACTGTTTCACCCTTCGCGGCTCCGCCGCGTCCCCGGGCCTGTAGCTCAGTTGGTTAGAGCATGCGCTTGATAAGCGCAGGGTCGCTGG
>JBEEHI010000088.1:0-4493 GCA_041167305.1 Verrucomicrobiota bacterium | reverse complement strand
TAAGTCGCGGGCGTGCCGTTCCCCTGGTCCATGTTCCGGCAGCCGATCCATTTCGCGCCGGGCGCAACGCCGACCTGGTTACCGGCGCCATCGTCGCCCACGGTCGTCCCGGCCGTGTGGGTGCCGTGGCCGTTGTCATCACAAGGTGCCACCGTGTTCGGGCCGCAGGTCCCGCCGCCGGTATGAATCGCGTCGTGCCAACTGTAATTGTGGTTGGCCGTGGCGCCGTCCCACCCGCGATACTTCGGTTTCAACGCATTATGGGTCCACCGCTGGCCGGTATCCTGGTCGCCAATCACCATCCCCTGCCCGGTAAACCCCATCGCCCAGACCGCCGGTGCGTTTACGTTCGTCACGCCCCATTCCGCGACGGTCGGCGCATTTGCTCCCTCGGGGGTTACGCCAAAATTCGCCACTTCCGGATCTTCGATCCAGCGAACAGCGTTGTTCGAATCGATCCTCGCCACATCCTCGCGCGCCGCGAGCGATTCAATCAGCGCGCCGTCCGCCGTGGTGACGAGCATGTTCGCCGCCCAGAAAGATTGGTAACTCACGCCGCGCCCTTCGAGTTCCGCCCGCAAGCCGGCTTGCGTCCGCGCTGCGTGTTGCGTCAACGTGTTGTAAACAAACCAACCGCGCGCATCCTGGTCTCGGATTTGATAAGCCGCGCTCACGTCCCCCTGTTCGGCCAGCATGATCACGATCGAAGCGCTGCCGCCCTCCGCTGTCTCCGCCAGGACTTCCGGCGCAATCTTCGCCATGATTTCAGCCGGCTTTGGTCCCGCGGCAGACGACCACGCCATCATCGCGAGGAGCACCCCACCGAAGCAAAGAGCGAAGCTCACCGCCACTTTCACCTGAAAAAATCCGCTCGAAGAATCTTGTTTCATAATGGATGCCGCAAACCGCCTTTAGGTATTACGTTGAATCAGCGCCCGCGCAAAGACATCGCGAGGTGACGGCGATCCTCTTCTGCAGCCGCTTCGCTGTGCGAGCGTGAGAGAGCGCATGGAAATGTGAAACTTCTCGTCCGGATCAACCGTTCCCCTCACGCCGCCCACCCGCCTTCGCCCGGCTGCGGCGTGGCAAGCAGGGCGACGGCTACAGAAGAGATCCTAATTCAGCGCATACACTTCCACGACAGCTATGCCGGTTCCACCGCCCGCGCCGCGCACGATCGCGGTGTAATTCGCGCCGTTCGCCAGCAACGTGTAAACGATGGCTGACTCCGCATCGTTCGCGGGAGGGACAGATGTTGCGATAATCTCCGCCTCCTGATCGCTTCGCCAGTTGTCGTTGAAGGCGAGCTGCGCGCCGTTGCTGTCGACTATTTGCAAAGTCGGGTCCGCCAGCTTGCCGGCAATATTCAAGGAAGGACCGATCGCGCGCACGATCACCTTCTGCGCCGCCGGACCGACGACGATCGTGCCCGCGATGAGAACGTTATCTCCCGATTGCACAAATCCACGCGTGGAAATATTCGCCAGCCGCGAATCCGCGGCGGTATTCAGGTCGTAGACCTCGACTACTCCGATGCCGGTTTGCCCGTTTACTCCGCGCACCACCGCAGTATAAGCGGAGTTGTTCGCCGGCAGGGTCCGAACGATAGCCGACTCGAGCGGATTCGTGGGCGCGATCGTGCTGTCGATAGTCGCCTGTTTGTTCGGGCTGTCTCCCCAGTTGTCGTTCGTCTCGATGATCCCGGACGCGTCATGCAACTCCAGGATGGGATCGGCCAGTTTGTCGGCAAAAGGAAGTGAGGGACCGATCGCGCGCACAATCACCTTTTTCGGAGTCGAGCCCGTGACAATGAACCCGCCGATGAGCGCGTTGTCGCCGGTCTCCACTCGGAGGCGGGTCGAGATATTGGCGAGCGCAGTCGCCTGCACTTCGAACGCACCAATGTCGCTGCCATCGCCGGGAATGGGATTTGGGATCGCAGCGTTGTCTATCGGCCGGAGGAGCCCACGCTGGTCGGCCCCGGAATCCAAACTAAAGACGCTCGCGGTCAGGCTCGCACCGCGATCAATCGCCGGGCTGCCCGCGAGCAAGGCGCGGGTGAAGGTCGGCCCTCCATTGTCCTTTAACTGACCGAGCTTCGGATCGATCGGGGCGGCCGGCGTGCCGATCTGATCGTAGCCGGCTTGCGTATAGGTCATCCCGGAATTGTTCCCGATGATGTTAAAGCCGACCCCCACTGAGTTGAAGGGCCCGCCGCCGTCCGGACCATTTGGCGCCGAGTTTAGCGCCAGGATCGTGTTCGCGATGGTCACCGTGGCCCCGTTGATACTGCGAATGCCGCCGCCGAAATCCGCCGTATTCTCCGCGATGGTACTGTCGAAAATAACGACCGACCCGACGTTACTGATGATGCCGCCGCCACTGTCGGAGTTATTGCCCGGACCGACTGCTGAATTTCCAGACATAGTGACGGTATAGAGGGAAATTTTTCCACCCCGGTTGAAAATACCGCCACCGCTACCGGCCTGAGTAGTGCTGCTGACGGTATTGTTAACGAGGGTGCTTCTGATGACGGTCAACGTGCCGAAGTCGTTATGAATACCGCCACCGTTCAGGGCGAGATTCCCCGTGATGGTGCAATTGGTGAGCGTCAGCGTCGCCGGGTTGTAGATGCCTCCTCCGAGCTGGCCAGCCGCGTTGCCGTTGGCAATGGTCAAACCGGAAATGCTGACCCTGGGGGTACCGGAAATATTAAAGATGCGAAAGTTTGCCGTCCCGGCCACGGCGCTGCGCCGTACGCTCAGAAGATTAGCGCCGGGCCCGTTAATGGTGAGATTCTTGTTAATGGCCAATTCACCACTCGTTAGGTCGATGGCGCCGCGGACGTTCGCCGCGAAAGTTATCGTGCTTCCACCGCAGGCACTAGCCAGGATTGAGCGCAAGGAACCGGCACCGCTGTCTGCGTTGCTGTTCACGACCAGGTTGGTTTCGCTGCAGCCGATTAACTGGTCGGTTTGCACTTCATAAGCACCGATATCCGCGCCGTCGCCGGCATTGGTGATGGACGACGTATCGACGGGCCGGAAAAAGCCGCGTTGATCCGCCACCGTGGTACCCGAGTCACCTTTATCGATAGCCTTGCTGCCGGTTAGAGGCGCATGGGTTTTCGTCGGGCCGCCGTTGTCGTGTAGTGGACCCAGCAGCGGATCGATGGGTGCGGCCGGTGTGCCCATCTGATCGCCCGTGGCCGACGTAATAGTCGCACCGGAATTGTTACCTATGAGGTTATAGCCTTGCGATGGGACTGTAGAGTTACTCGCGATATCGGGACCATTCGGTGCCGAGTTCTTCGCCACGATCGTGCTCCGGAGCTTGATCGTGCCGCTTGATAAGTTCAGGATTCCCCCCCCATACTCCCCGGCATTCGATGCGGTATTTGCGGTAATCGTGCTGCTGGTAATCGTAACGGGGACGCTGCTGGCATTGTAAATCCCGCCTGCGCTGCTTCCGGCGATGTTGCCGGAGATCGTGCTGTTGCCGATCGTCAGGGTTGCGGGATCGAGGTTTACTATGCCGGCGCCGGACGACGAGCTCGTGTTCCCGGAGATCGTGCTGCTGGTGATGGAAACGAATCCACTGCCTCTGTTGTGGATAGCACCGCCGGCGGTCGCCGAGTTGTCCGCGATCGTACTGCTATCGATAAACAAGGAGCCGGTGTTAGCAATCGCTCCGCCGGACTGCGATGCGCTGTTACTCGACAGCCCGCAGTTCGTCAGATGCAGCTCACCAACGTTACGAATCGCGCCGCCTCCTTCGGTGGTGTGATCCGCGCCATGGGAAATGGAGAGTCCTGAAATATAGACGGAAGCACCGGCAGAGGGGATATCGAGCACGCGAAACTCAGCGACCCCGGCGGCGGTGTTTCGTGAAAGCGTAAGAGAAGCGGAGCCCGGTCCCACGATGGTGACGGTTTTGTCGATAACGATCGTGCCGTTGGTCAACACGATGGTACTGTTTGCCGCCAGGGAAAAAGTGATCCGGTCGCCCGAATGCGCGCTCAAGATCGCGTCGCGCACCGTGCACTTGTCAGGCGTACATATCCCGGTCCCGTCGTCAGTCGTGCTGTTGACGATGAAGGTGGCCGCCCGCGCCGAGGTGACGGCAATGAGGATTGCCGCAAGACAAGAGTGACGTAACCAGCGTGAAGTCTTCATATTCCAACCCTTTCTTCCCTGTGGAACGATCGACTTCTGCCGTCTACCTGGCAGAAACTCCCACGTCCAGGTTCAGTCTAATTCAATACATACATTTCCACCACCGCGATGCCACTGGAATTGTTCGCGCCGCGCACGATCGCCTCTTTAGACGAGAACGGAAGCCGAATCGCTGAATGCTGCCCGGCGCCGGAGGCGCGAAGGACTAAAGCCCGGAGTGAAGCGTAGCGAAACTCCGGGTAAATCGTTTCCCGAAATAAACAGAGCCCTGAAAGGGCGGCGGAACGTCGCGAGGATTGGACGTTCGCGTCGCTATTT
>JBEEHI010000087.1:0-12276 GCA_041167305.1 Verrucomicrobiota bacterium | reverse complement strand
AGCCACGCGATAAACCTTGCGCCGCTTCAGCTCGGTAAAGAATTTCTTCGCGTCCATCGCTTTGCTCGTCGCTTTTAGAATGTAGAGGCGCTCGTGCCAAGCGCCTGTTGTTTTGGTTAGGCGTCCGTGCCAAGCGCCTCTACATTTTTTCTCCTCGATGCCTTCCTCGCGAAAGAACTCCCAGCTCTCCCGCGAAAGTCGCTCGGGGCTCATCGCCGGCGTGGCGGCTTTCGCCACCTGGGGACTGATCCCGGTTTACTGGAAGCTGCTTAGCAATCTTCCCGCGCTGGAAATCCTCGCGCACCGTTTCGTTTGGACCACGGTGTTTCTCATCGGCCTGCTCAGTTTCCAACAGCGCTGGCCCGAGGTGCGCGAAGCCACTCGCTCGCGGCGCGCGCTGCTCTACTGCTTTGCCAGCGGTCTGGCGATCTCGGTGAATTGGCTCTTTTTCATCTGGGCGGTAAACGTCGGCCGCGTCATCGAAACGAGTCTCGGCTATTTCATGACGCCGCTCGTCAACGTCCTGTTCGGCGCGCTGTTTTTGCGCGAGCGCCTGACGCGCTGGCAACTCGTTTCCGCGTTGCTCGCACTGGTCGGCGTGTTGAACCTGACGCTGGGTTACGGGAAATTTCCGTGGCTGGCCATCACCCTTTGCATCTCATTCGGTCTCTACGGACTGCTTCGAAAAAAATCCGGCGTCCGTCCGATTCCGGGCCTCTTTCTCGAAACAGCTTTGCTCACTCCACTCGCCGCCGCCTACCTGATCTACCTCCTGCGCGCGGGCCATTCCGCTCTCGGGTCCGCGTCCTGGTCGTTTGTCCTGCTTCTCATCAGCACCGGGATTGTGACGGGATTGCCGCTGGTTTGGTTCGGCCATGCCGCGCGTCATCTCCGCCTGACGACCGTCGGCTTTCTCCAATACCTTGCGCCCAGCTGCAGTTTCTTTCTCGGCGTCTTCCTGTATCACGAGCCATTTACTCGCGCGCACCTGGTCACCTTCATCTTCATCTGGGTCGCGCTAGTGATCTTCACCGCCGAAGCCATCTGGCGCTGGCGGGCGGGCCGCGACGAGGAAGTGCTTCCAGAACGGCTGGCGCAATCCGCGCATTAACCGCTTCGACACGGAGTCTTACGCTACCATTTCCGGTTGGCTCGGTTACCGTAGCGGTGCCGTGACTGACGACGATTTCCAATACGCGATCGAAAACACGCGCGTGATCCTCGCGCCGGAAAGACAGATCGCCACCTTCGGCAGCACGAGCTTTCGTTTCTACCTGATCTCGGAACTCATGGACCAGGCAAACGAAATCCGGGTGCGCGACGGCCGGATCCACGCCGAGCGTCCGCAAATCCTGACGCCGGAACATTATTGCCGGCTATTGTTGGAAGGATTCGGCGATAAGGCCGAGAAATACGTGGAGATGCTCCGCGAGCGCACGCGCGACATGGCCGTGCTTCGTTATGGCTTCCAGTTTCGCAAGACCGACGTCGTCGAGAACCGCGTTCGCGATACCATGGAAGCAGTGGTGGAACGCACGCGCCGCCAGGTCGAGCATTCCGAAGAACCCCTCAGCGCCGTGATCCAGGGCGTCGACGACGCCTGGGAAGTTTGCCTGCTAAAATTCACCATCGACCTCATCGAACGTTCCAGCGGCGGCAATATGGGCGATTTCCGAAAACGCGGTTTGGTTTGAGGAAGAATTCCGCTTTCCCTGCGCGACGACCTGCCGATATATTCTCGGCGTGAGCGTGGAAGAAATTGAATCCGCCATTTCGAAACTACCACCGGCGGATTTGGGTCGTTTAACAAGATGGTTCGAGGAATTCGCGGCGGACGAATGGGATCGAGAGATTGAAGCCGACATTCGTGCGGGCCGACTAAACGAAGCCGGCACACGTGCGGACGAACAGTTTGACGCCGGTAACTGCCCTCAACTTTTCGATGCGGCTCTTTCCGGGTAGCGCACGCGTCTCGCGTGTTGGTTTCGGCGTCTCGCCGAAACAATCTTTCCTGACCGTCCGGTCGCAAGGAAAGTCCGCGATGGCGAGACGCGATCGCCCACACGCGAGACGCGTGCGCTCCCCAGAATTAGGTTTTCCGATAGCGCCGCATCAGCTTGAAAAAACGGAGCGTGTCGCGCACCGGGTGGATACTGCTGACTTCGTCGGAATACACCGTGCTGATGGGGACTGACGCGATCCGGCAGCCGGCGCGGCTGGCGAGGATGAGCATTTCGGTTTCGTAGTCGAAGCGCTCGGTGCCGCCTAACAAACTCGGGATGATGCTGCGATGCACCATGCGAAAGCCGCACTGCGTATCGGGAATATCCTGACCGCAGGCGCGGCTGATCTTGCGGCTCATGTAACGATTGACCATCTTGCGCACCAGCGGCATCTCGCGCACGTCGTTCATCCGAGTGCCGATGAGAAGTTCGCCGATCCCGGACGCTGCGGCGGCGAGGAAACGCTCGATCTCCTCGGGCAAATGCTGGCCGTCGCCATCGAGGATCACCACGTAGTTAACCCCGCGCTCGAGCCAGTGACGAAAGCCGCTCTTGATCGATTCTCCTTTGCCGCGGTTTTGTTCGTGCACAATCACGTCGGCTCCGGCGTTTTTCGCCTGTTCCGCTGTCCGATCGACCGAGCCGTCATCGACCACCACGACGTTGGCGAGTTGAAGGAGCGTTCGTCGCGCCACGTCACCAATATGTTTCTCTTCCAGGTACGCGGGGATGACGGCAGCGACGGTGCTACGATCAATACTGATCGCGCTCGGAGTCTCCGCCATTTTCAGCGGACGACCGGATGAAAGTCGGCCGCGTGATACGAGCTGCGGACGAGCGGACCCGAAGCGACGTGCGCGAACCCTTTCGCGCGCGCGATCTCGCCATAAGCCTCGAAGCGTTCCGGCGAAACGAATTCCACGACCGGCAAATGCTGCGCGCTAGGTCGAAGGTACTGGCCCATGGTCAGAACCTGACAGCCGACTTCGCGCAGGTCGTCCATGACCTGGAAAAGTTCCGGCTCTTTTTCACCGAGGCCGAGCATCACGCCGCTCTTGGTCACGATCTTCGGCGCGAGTTCTTTCGCCTGGCGCAACACATCGAGCGATGTTCGATATTTTGCGCGCGAGCGCACCAGGGGCGTGAGCCGTTCCACGGTTTCCATGTTGTGGTTGAAAATATCAGGCGCGGCGTCGAGCACGATCTGGATGCACCACGCCTGGGCGTGAAAGTCGGGCACCAGAACTTCGATGATTACCGATGGATCCATCTCGCGGATGGCTTCGATCGTGCGCGCAAAATGGTTGGCGCCGCCGTCCTTCAAGTCGTCGCGCGCGACGGCAGTAACGACGACGTGTTTCAAACCCATCCGGCGAACGGCTTCGGCCACGCGTTGCGGTTCGTCTTCTTCCAAGGCAAACGGCTTTGCGGTCGTGACTGCGCAAAACCCGCAGGCGCGCGTGCAGCGTTCGCCGGCGATCATCATCGTCGCGGTCCCCTGGCTCCAGCATTCCCAGCGGTTCGGGCACTGCGCGCTTTCGCAAACCGTGTGCAGACGCAGATCGGAAATGAGCGCCTTGGTGGAAAAGAAAACCGGGTTCGACGGCAAACGCACTTTGATCCAGGGCGGTTTTTGCGCCTGGTGCAACGCCGGATCGATCTTTACGCAGGACATGGTGACGGAGCTTTAAGTATTAAGCTTTAAGTTTTAAGTGTTCGCAGCGCAAATCCTCTTAAAGCTTAACACTTAAAGCTTAAAGCTTGGTCCTGCCAGAGAGCGCCTGGTAAAGCGTCAGCTCGTCTGCGGACTCGAGTCCGCCACCGGCTGGAAGTCCGTGAGCGATGCGGGTGAGCGAAACGGGGAACGGCTTCAACAACTCGACGAGATAATTCGTGGTTGCTTCACCTTCCACATCGGCGGCGAGGGCCAGAATGATCTCCGAGAATTTCTCGGCTTCGACCCGCGCCAGCAACTCCTTGATCCGCAAATCGTCGGGGCCGACGTGATCGAGGGGCGAGATGCGACCGCCTAACGAATGGTAACGTCCACGGAACGCGCTCGTCTTTTCCAGCGGGAGAATATCGGTCGGCTGCTCGACCACACACAGCAGATCAGCGGCGCGCGAAGTATCGGCGCAAATATCGCAAAGTTCTTCCATGGTGAAGAATCCGCACTGAGGGCACGGCCGGACAGTCTCCCGCGTTGTGGCGATCGAGCGCGCGATCGTTTCCGGCTGGTCGCCGCGCGCCTGGACGATCCAGAGCGCGATCCGTTCCGCCGAGCGCGGTCCGATCCCGGGCATCTGCCGCAGTTGCGCGATCAAATCCCGGATCGCGGAGGGATATTCCGTCTTCCTCAAAACCGGAGAAAACTCACTGTTCAGGCGTGCTGGTCAACTGCAAGGCCAGCGGCTCGAGCCGGCGCAGATACAATTGCAGGGGCCGATCCTCTTCGCCCTCCGGGCCCCGGGCGTTTTGGAATTGCGAGTAGGCCTCGGCCCAGCGCTTCTCCCGGTAAAGGACCACGCCGTTCCAGAACGCGTCGCGCCGGGTGATGATCTCGCGCGAGGCATTCAACGCCAGCGCGACCGGCTCGTAAATCTCGTGCCGTTCCCGGACGTCTACGCCGCTGAGAAAATCGATTGGACGCGCGACCAGAATCTTACTGGCCAGCTCGAACGTGCGCGGCCCGAGCAAAACGCGCGAGCCGTAGAAGCGGTTGGCGATGCAAAATCGGCGCGCCAGTTCCACCGGTTCGCCCGCCGCGAGCATGGTGCGCTGCCCGTTATTTTTCACCGGCGCCATGATCATCGCGCCCGAGCTGACACCGGCGTGGACGCCCGCGTTGCGAAGCGCGTCCGATTTGCTGCTCTTGTTTTCGTTCGTGAATGACTGGGTCAACGCCATCGCTTTGCGCGTCGCCTTCTCCGCGTGCTGTTTGTCGCTTTCCGGGAAACCGAAGATGGCCACGACGCCTTCACCGCCGGCCGACTCGATGTAAGCGCCTTCCGCGCGGAGCGCCTGGACGGCGTGCGCGATAAATCTTTCGGTGATCTCGGCGAACATTGCCGGCTCGCAGTCCTCGGCCAGGTCGTGCTTGTTCGCGAGATCGCAAACGACGGCGGTGACTTCGCAGACGCGCGCGCCGGAATCGCTCACCGGATCGCCGCGCCGGGCGCGGGCCCGCGGTTTTTCAACCACCGGCGGCGCAACGACTGGCTGGGCTACCATCGCCGGCGCTGGTGCAACAGTATCGGGCACCACGGAAATAGGCGCGGGCCTCGGTGTCGGGCCGGGTTTGATTTTCGGCGGACGCGAGCGCCTCTCTTCAAGATAGGCGGATAACCAAGCGGAAAACCAAATGAAGAAAAGCGCACCCAGATAGCCGAGAACAACTGCCGCCATCGCTGGCAACGGCCGAAATTCGACTTTGTAAAGCGAGCAGACCCAGGCGACGCCGGCCAATTCCACGAGCAAAATCGCGACGATCAAACCCATCCGGCCACGCCGCGAAGCCGCCAGGGTCAAAAACGCCACGCCCGCCGCCGCGACGAACGCGAACCCGTACAACACCGCGCCCATTAATCTTGTCGTCGTCTCCGGAAGCAGACCACTCACGGCCCCCTCCGGGCCCAAGAGCCATCCGCTGATCTCCAGGCCGACGATGAGTCCGCCCACGACCAAACCGATGATCAACGCTGCGATGACGTGCCGCTTCATCTAGGAACTGGATATTTCTCCGGACGCACGCGGATAGTGTGATTGAACCACGAGATCACTCAAGAACTTATCCGGCGCGTCGATCGCTTCCCGGCCGAGCACGAAAGTTTTCTGGCCGCGGTTTTTTTGGACGAGGCTCAAGCCGAACTGGTAATCCTTGAAAAGATGCGCGCAAAGGTCGGGCATCGTCATCCGCTCGGCATGGGCCCGCTCGACCAGGCGCGCGATCGCTGAGGGATCGAAAACAATTTCCAGCCCGTGCGCTTTTTGGAATTCCTCCGCGAACGCCAGCGCACTTTTTTCCAGCGCGGCTTCTTCCTGTTTGTGGCCTTCAACCATCAATCGATCGAGCACCTTCTTCGGCTCGCGCACCAATTCCGCCGAGACGCGGAGCTGGCTGAGCCCTGAACCGGCCAGGTAATATTTGTAGTCGCGAAACAGTTTCTCCCAGACCGTGAGCAATCCGCGCGCGCCGGTTTTTTCCTTCGCCCCGGCCTCCGCCATCAGGCGCAACGCTTCGTCCTCGAAACTGATCTCGATCCCGTAGGCGCGGAAGGCGCGCTCGTATTGCCGGAGAATGCTGCCCTCGGAAAACTTCATGATCTGATACAGATCGTCCGCCACCAATTCCTCGCAGGCGACGCGCACCGGCAGCCGGCCGATGAACTCCGGCTCGAATCCGTACTCGATAAAATCCCGAGTGTCGACCTGCTGGAATAATTCGTTGTCCATCACCAGGCGCGGCTCGGTGTTGAAACCGATCTGCCCTTGCGTGAGCCGCCGCGAAACCTGCTGCTTCAACCGCTCGAACGCGCCGCTCACCACGAAAAGAATATGCCGCGTGCTGATCGTCTCGCGTTTCGCCTTGCCGCCGCGCCGCTGGAATTCGAATGCTGCCTGAAGCTGCGCCTGCAAATCATTCGCGCTCCGCAACGGCACGTCGGTTTCTTCCATTAACTTGAGGAGCGTCGTCTGGACGCCGCGCCCGCTTACGTCGCGGCCCGCCATGTTCGGAGCAGCCGCCAGCTTGTCGATTTCGTCGATGTAAATAATCCCGAACTGCGCCAGCTCCACGTCGCCGTCGGCCTTATCCACCAGCTCGCGCACCAGGTCCTCGACATCGCCGCCCACGTAACCGGTCTCGCTGAATTTCGTCGCGTCCGCCTTCACGAACGGCACCTTGATCAGCTCCGCGATGTGTTTAATGAGATACGTTTTCCCGACGCCCGTCGGCCCCACGAGAATGACGTTCTGCTTCGCGTACTCCGTCTCCTCCGCGCGGGCGGCGTCTTCCTTCTCGAGCCGGCGCAGGTAATTGACGTGATTGTAGTGATCGCACACCGCGATCGAGAGCACCTTCTTCGCTTCGTCCTGTTTAATGACGAAACGGTCGAGGTGCGCTTTGATGTCGCGCGGCAGGAAGTTGAACACGAACTGCTCATCGCTGACCGCGCGCGGCTTTTCCTCAGTGGGCGCTTCCGCCGCCTCCGGCTCGGTGTAAGTCGTGAACGCGACCTTGTCGCCGAAGTTCGTTTTCATGAATTCGGAAAGCTTCGCCTTAAGTTCATCAGGCGACGGAAATGGCGGATTTTGCGTCATGGCTGCTCCGGCGCGAGCGGGGGCTCGATTTGGAGAGCCGTAACTTAGCATCGTCGAATCCCGTGTAAACATGGGCGGCGAGGTTCCCTCTCCTCCTGCTCATGATCCTGCTCATGATCCTGGTCTTGCTCATGATCCCATTTGTCAGCGTCGCGTTGGCCCGTCAGGAGCAGGATCGGGATCATGAGCAGGACGACGTTCCGGTAACGGCGCCGTTACCTTTGACCGGTTGACCATCCTCAACGCGGTCGTACGTTTCGAACATGAAAACGTTAATTGCGAGCGTAGCGATCAGTGCGCTGGCTCTCGGTTCGACCCTGGCTAATCGGCCGGTCACCGAACTAAAAACCCAGGCGGACAACGCGGACTACCAATACGTCACTGTCACCGGGTCGCATCTCAAACAGAAAATCCGGAAACGGAACATCATTACGGAAACCCGGAACGGGACCGTTCTGACGATCGACCAGCGTGAGATGCAGCGGAACGGCGCCTCGGACGTCGCCGGGATGTTGAGCCATTATCCCGGGGTCTCGATCAGCCACCACTAAGCGGCTGGATCGTAGTTGTAGGGCGTTTCTGTGAAACGCCGGATTTGAGGCGTCTGTCACAGACGCCCTACAAACCTGTTACTTCTCCCGAGCTGGACGAGTGTAGCTTCTTCGTCCGCGCAACGTAGCCGCGCGGTTCATCCATGATTACGCTCACCGTCTCCAGCGAACAGGCGCGCCAGCGGCTCGATCGTGTCCTGGCGGAAGCGCTCCCCGCCTTCTCCCGCGCCCGACTCCAGACGCTGATTCGCGACGGGTTCGTCAGCCTGAACGGAAAACCGCCCCGGCCGCGCGATTTGGTGCGCACCGGCGACGAGGTTGAACTGCGGGAACCGGAGCTCGAGAAAGTGGAAGCGCAACCGGAACAGATAAAGCTCGACGTCATTTTCGAGGACGACGATCTCCTCGTGCTCAACAAGCCGGCCGGCATCGTTATGCATCCGGGTGCCGGGCATCAGGCGCATACCCTGGTCAACGCACTCCTCGCGCATTGCCAGAACCTTTCCGGCATCGGCGGAAAGGAACGTCCCGGAATCGTCCATCGTTTGGACAAGGAAACCAGCGGCGCTCTCGTCGTCGCGAAGAACGACGCCACCCACCGCGATCTCTCCAGCCAGTTTGCCGCGCGGACGATGACGAAGGTTTATCTCGCGCTCGTCGCCGGCATCCTGCGCAAAACTTCAGGCGTCATCGACAAAGCCATCGCCCGCCATCCCGTGCACCGGCAGCGAATGAGCATCGCGCGCCGCCAGGGCCGCTCCGCGAAAACCGAGTATCGCGTCCTTCGTTCCGGCGAGGAGATCAGCCTCGTCGAATGCATTCTGCACAGCGGCCGCACCCACCAGATCCGGGTGCACCTTCATCACCTCGGCCATCCCGTCCTGGGCGACAAATTATACGGCGGTAAACGCGCCGGCGATTATCCCCGCCAAATGCTCCACGCCTGGAAGCTCGCCTTTCGCCACCCGCGTAACGGCGAAGAGATGGCCTTCGAAGCGCCCGTGCCGCGCGATTTCGCCGACGCGATGCTGCAGGTCGTAGCATAGGCATCTTGCCTGTATGGCAAACGGGCGTCTCGCCCGTTCTTCCTGAATCATCTGACAGGCAAGATGCCTGTGTTACATCGCCAAGGCTACGTCTTTGCCAGGTCGCCCCCTCGCCCGCCGTAGTCCGCGACGTAGGCGGGTCTGCCTCCGACTTTCGGCTTGAGACTCCGATTTCCTCGTTCATAATTTCATCCAGCCCTCCTTCCATGCTTGCTCCCCCAGCGCCTCCCACCGCCGCTCCCAAATTGCTGGATCGCGTCCGCTGGCACCTGCGGGTGAAGCACTACAGTCTGCGCACCGAGCAATCGTATATCGATTGGATCCGCCGTTTTATTTTCTTCCATCGAAAACGGCATCCGGCCGAGATGGGCGAACAAGAGATCGCCCAGTTCCTTAGCCACCTTGCCATCGAGCAGCACGTCGCCGCCTCAACTCAAAATCAGGCCTTTAGCGCGCTCCTATTCCTCTATCAGCAGGTCCTCGAAAAGAAGCTCGAGTTCATCACCGGCGTCGAGCGCGTCCGGCGCCCTCCCAAGCTCCCGGTGGTTTTCACTCGGGCCGAGGCTCGCGCTATTCTCGCGCACCTCAAGGGCGACTACCGCCTCATGGCCCATCTTTTATATGGGAGCGGACTGCGCCTCCTCGAATGTCTTCGGCTTCGCGTGAAGGACATCGATTTCGGTTATCGCCAAATTGCCGTCCGCGAGGGGAAGGGGTTGCGCGAACGTGTCACCATCCTTCCCGATCGCCTAATCCGGCCCTTGCAGGCCCATCTTGGCCGCGTGAAAGAACTGCATCAACAGGACCTCGCTCGCGGCGGCGGGGCAGTTTACCTGCCCAGTGCTCTCCATCGAAAATATCCCAAGGCTGCTCGGGAATGGGCTTGGCAGTACGTCTTTCCGGCCGCAAAACTATCCCTCGATCCCCGCAGCGGTGAAAAACGCCGGCACCATGTTGCCGAACGCAACCTCCAAAACGCCGTTCGCGACGCGGTCCGAGGCGCCCGCGTAGCAAAGGCGGCGAGCTGTCATACCTTTCGCCATAGTTTTGCTACGCATCTGCTCGAGAATGGTTATGATATTCGCACCGTTCAGGAATTACTTGGACACAAAGACGTGACCACCACGATGATTTACACCCATGTCTGCAACCGCCCCGGCCTTGGAATTCGAAGCCCGGTCGACGAACCCTCCACCCCCTCGAAGCCGTGATAGATGTAAAAATTTACGCTTTTAAAGACGTAGTTACATCTACTTCTCGTTAGACCCAAATGCGTCCCCTCGGATTGACATCGCTGGCCGCTCTTCTCGTCGGTTGCGCCTCACCGAACGGCGCGCTGGACGAAGGTCGCTACGTCACGACATACTATGATCGCAACCACGATGGACTCGTCGACTTCGAATTACATGACATTCCTCGTGTCTCGGACGACGCCTGGGCCCTCAGCGATTCGAAGCTCACAGGACGCTACGACGTTCGTCTCAAGTTCGGATATGCCCTCGAGCGAGAGCGAGTTGATATGCCTGTTCCTCGAAACGTTCCGATCACGCCGGGGAAGCCTCCGGTATTCACCACGAAATGAGTGTGCACGCCGTCAGGTCTAACCAGGCGATGGAGCGAACGGCTGGTAGCTTTGGTTCCTCACTTCGGATGAAATTCCACCCTCGACCAGCAGCGACACGCTTTCCTGCCAGCCGTCGCTCATCTTGTTCTCGTTAGATGGCTTGAAGACCACACTCGATGATGCGCACAGTTGGTTCCTGCATGAACTTGTCTTCGCCGACGAGCTCCGGCTCGTGCTCGCACAGGGTATCGCTGCCAGCGAGCCGGAAGACATCACGATTGGCGAGCATGTTATTAGCGGCACCCGCGCTCTCGAGCCGCGAGCGACCAGTCAGATCGTGGTTGTCACTTTTGCCCGTGTTGTCGCCTGGCAGCGCATCGATGAGTCGTTCACCGCGCTCGACGACTACGACGAGCGAGACGATACTTCATTCATCCAGATCTTATCTCGATCACACTACCTCGACTACATCCGCGCACACCATGGATGGTTTGAGGATCGCATGCCCACAGCCAAACTATACAGAGTCTGGACAGAAAATGACGTTATTGATGTTGTTTCCCCTGATGCGCCACGCATCGAGCCACGCAACGCCGCCATCTAACCATGCGATGGAGCGAACGGCGGACCGCTGTGCGTTCCACTTTGAGATGACTTCCACACTTCAGCCCCGAGCGACGCGCGCCCTCGTCCGCCGTCGCTCATCTTTTTCTCGTTAGACGCTAATGTCTCGCGCATTCCTATTCCTCGCAGTCTTGTGGGTTACCGCACACGGCGCTATCGCAGGCGACACGCGGATCGCGACTCGCGCTACACGCGATACTCGTGTGACCATCACTACTGCAGCCTTTCGTGGGGCGAAGCACACACGTCTGTATTACGGGCACGATAATATGCGGGCTACTCCTGAGCGGGTCGTCTCTTCGCTGCGCATCGACATGCGTGGGAAGGCCTACTCTATCCCATCCGAGTTGGTCGCCGGGCTTGGAGAGCCACTGCTTTATCCCCGTTCATTTACCGTTCAGCAGACCGGTCAGCATCTACTCATCAGGCTGCTCGGTGGAGATGGAGCAGGGAGCTACACGTGCGATTGGCACGTCGATCTCAGTCGCCGAGTCGTCGCACGTTCGGTCGCGGGCATCATGGGCACGGATCGTTCCGAAAGCGATTCCCAGCCGTTGGCCACGAAGCGTCTAACCATGCGATGGAGCGAACGGCTGGCAGCTTTGGTTCCTGACCATTCCATGAAATTCCACCCTCAACCC
This sequence comes from Verrucomicrobiota bacterium, assembly GCA_041167305.1. Lineage (GTDB taxonomy): Bacteria > Verrucomicrobiota > Verrucomicrobiia > Chthoniobacterales > UBA10450 > AV80. The sequence continues at coordinate 528 of JBEEHI010000087.1, read as the reverse complement.
GCAACGACGCGCTTTCTCGCCAGCCGTCGCTCATCTTGTTCTCGTTAGGTCTCATGAGCGAGGTCGCCTCAGTTACATTCGAGTTCGACGGAACGGAGAACAGTTTCAAAACGCTTTATGATGCGATCTCCGATCTAGATTTAGACATCGCCGCGTACTCCGAGGGCACGATCGGTATCATCGAGTTTATGATTGACGACTTCAGCACTTTCGAAGAGCAGGTCGCAAAGAGATCAGCTGAATTGGGCGTCAATCTCGTGGCACACGATCACTTGCTGAGTGAGCCAAAGACCTAACCATGCGATGGAGCGAACCGCCGCCCGCTGTGCGTGCACACTTTCCATGACTAAACCACTTCCACTTCGAGCCGCATTCGCTCTCGGCGGCGGTCGCTCATCTTGTTCTCGTTAGGCCCATGAAGCGCATCTCGCTCATTGCAACACTGCTGCTGACCGCCACTGCATATGCGAGCGAGCGTTTTGATCAATTCTTCGTATTGCGTCCAGCGTCGAAATCAGCGCACAGCGA
>JBEEHI010000086.1:0-2961 GCA_041167305.1 Verrucomicrobiota bacterium | reverse complement strand
CGCTGGGCCAGTTCGGGATCGTGGTCGCGGCCGGCGATATCACCAAAGGCCCGACGATTACCCGCTACGAAGTTTACCCGGCCAAGGGCGTGCGAGTGGACAAGATCGTCGCGCTCGAGCGCGATCTCGCCCGGGCGACCCGCGCGGAACGGATCAACATCCTCGCGCCCATCCCCGGCAAGGACACCGTCGGCATCGAGCTGGCGAATACGCGGAAGGTCAAGGTGACGTTGCGTGAGCTGCTGCAATCGGCGGATTGGGAAGAAGCGCGGGCGAAATCCAAATTGCCACTCGCGCTGGGAAAGGATGTTTACGGCAAGACGATCATTGCCGACCTGGCACAAATGCCGCATCTGCTCGTCGCCGGAACGACAGGCAGCGGCAAGAGCGTCTGCATCAACGCGCTCGTGGCCAGCATGATCTTCCGGTTCACGCCGGAAGAACTGCGCTTCATCATGATCGATCCCAAGGTGGTCGAGATGCAGATGTATAACGCGTTGCCGCACCTGGCATTTCCGGTCGTGACCGATCCGAAAAAGGTGCTCCTCGCCTTGCGCTGGGTGATCGATGAAATGGAGAAGCGCTACAAAATTTTCGCGCACGCGGGGGTGCGGAACATCACCAGTTTTAACGGGCGCCCGGCGAAAAAGACGCAGAAGGAATTGGATGAAGCCGCTGCGGAGGCAGGCGTATCGCCGGCAAATCGCAGAGCAGCCGACACGGCTGCCGCTACAGCAGAAATCAAAGTCCGGCGCGACGACGAACCGGTGATCCCCGACCGCATGCCCTACATCGTCATCATCATCGACGAGCTGGCCGACCTGATGCAGACGGCGCCGGCCGACGTCGAAAGCGCGATCGCGCGCATCACGCAGATGGCGCGGGCCGCGGGTATTCATCTCATCGTGGCGACGCAGACGCCCCGGGCCGACGTCATCACCGGCGTGATCAAGGCGAACATCCCCAGCCGAATCGCGTTCCAAGTCGCATCGAAAATCGACAGCCGCGTGATCCTGGACGAGAACGGCGCCGACCGATTATTAGGCCAGGGCGACATGCTCTATCTGCCGCCGAGCACATCCCGCCTCATCCGCGCCCAAGGCGTGCTCGTGACGGACGAAGAAATTCATCGCCTGGTCGAATTCGTTTCCGCGCAGAGTCCGCCGACGTTCGATGTCGCGATGCAGGACAAGTTGGAACTGTCGAGCACGGCTGCCGAGGACGACGTGACCGACGAGGACGAGGAGCTGGTCGAGAAGTGCCTCGAAATTATCCGGCAGGAAAAGCGGGCCTCGACTTCGTTGCTGCAACGCCGGCTCCGGCTCGGGTACACGCGGGCGGCGCGGATCGTTGATATTCTGGAACAGCGCGGCATATTGGGCCCTGGCGAGGGCGCGAAGCCGCGCGAGATTCTCGTCGACCTCGACGCCGCGGTTTAGCCGGCACAAAACGCACGCATTTCATGGAAGGTCTTGGAAAAAAATTAAGGGATGCCCGCCTCGCGCGCGGCCTCACGCTCGATGACGCCTACCGGACAACGAAGATTCGTCCCAATCGTCTCGAGGCGATTGAGAACGAAGATTTTTCGCTCTTCGACAGCCTGACTTATTCGAAAGCGGCGGTCCTGATTTACGGGAAGTTTCTCGAGGTCGACGTCTCTCCGTACATGGAGGCATTCGAAACCTCGGAAAGCGTCACCGTGGATGGATACGCCTACCTGCAAGATGCGCCGGACCCGGAGCCCGCCCGGCCGGTGACGGTGCGACGACGAAGCAGCAGTCCCGGCGGCGGCGGCGGGGGCCGCTCATCGTTCATGCCGTTGATCATCGGAGTTATCGTGCTGGTCGTCGGATTCATGGTCATGAAGTGGGTCCTCCAGATGCAGCGTCTTAATCCGCGGCCCACGCCGGCGCCCGGAACTTCCCCCATGGCGACCGCCACCGCTTCCGACAAGATCATCGCGCCGCACGCCCAGCCCGCGGACAACACGACGGCGCCAGCGGCCACGACTTCAGCTTTGCCAACCGCCACGGCGACCGCCGCCCCGGCAGTTACTCCGGTTGTGCCCGCGCCAGCAGCAGCCGAACCGGAAGTGCGCCGGGCCGAGCCGGTCAACCCGAAGGACGCGGCGGTGATTCCTACGCCAACCCCTTCACCGAAAAAATCTCCGCGACCACCACGCCCGACGCCGTCGGCGTCGCCGCGATCGACCGTGATCACCACGCCTAAACCGCGGTAAGTAATCGGGTCTCACCATGAGTCGCGAAACGGAATCGTCTTCTGTAGCGGCGGTCTTTGACCGCCGAACTGCTGCGCTTGCAGATAAATCGATCGGCGGTCATAGACCGCCGCTCCAGGGAGGGACACAGATAAAAATCGGCATGATCAGCCTTGGTTGCGCCAAGAACCTGGTCGATGCCGAGATCATGCTCGGGAGCGTTTTGCAAAGCGGGATGCAAGTCACCGCGGATGCCGGCGAGGCGGACGTGCTCGTCGTGAACACCTGCGCCTTCATCGATTCAGCAAAGGAAGAATCGATCGAGGCGATTCTCGAGGCGCATCAGCAGCGCGGGCTCGGCAAAAAGCCGGGACAAAAGTTGATCGTGAGTGGCTGCATGTCGCAACGGTTTTCGCGGGAGCTGCGCGAATCGATGCCGGAAGTGGATGCGTTCATCGGCCTCGATCAGGTCGGCGAACTGGGAGCGATCGTCGCGCGGGTACTGAACCCGGAAAACGATCGCGGACACAACTTCGTCACCGAGCGGCCTACCTATATTCCGAACTACGACACGCCGCGGTTCCGGCTCACGCCCTCGCATAGCGCCTATTTGAAAATCGCGGAAGGATGCAATCATCCGTGCAGCTTCTGTGTCATCCCGCAAATGCGCGGACGGCATCGCAGCCGGCAGCCGGCCTCGGTTTTGTCGGAGATTCGCGGGCTCGTGGCGGAAGGCGTGAAGG
>JBEEHI010000085.1:0-6856 GCA_041167305.1 Verrucomicrobiota bacterium | reverse complement strand
GCGAAACGAAGGAACGCGTCACGCTCGAGCGCGAGACGTTTCTCAATTCGCTGCGGCGCGTTTCGCTGCTGGCGAGCGACAAGTCGAACTCGATCAAACTCAACTTCACGAAGAACAACATCGACATCACCGCGAACACGCCGGAAGTGGGCGAAGCGAAGGAGTCGCTCGCGGTCGCCTACAAGGGGCGCGATTTTTCCATCGCGTTCAATCCGGAATTCTTCATGGCGCCCCTCCGGGCGCTGACCGAGGACGAAGTGTTCCTCGATCTGATCGACGAGATGAGCCCCGGCGTTTTGAAGATCCAAACGCCGTTCCTCTACGTCCTGATGCCGATGCGCATCAGTTCGTAGTCGGCGCTTCCGGTCTTCTGTAGCCGCTTCGCTATGCGAAGCGCGGGAGCAATTTTGCTTTCTCCGTCAGTCCCCGAGCCGCCCAAGGGCGGCTGCTACAGTTTCCACCGTCAGCAGTTCCATTTTCCCGTCCGGCGCTCGAAGCACGGTAACGTTTGCGTTCGCCGGCGACCAGATTGCCGGGTCGGTCGGACCGAAAAGCAAAAGGCAGCGCGCGTCCACAGCCGCGGCGATGTGGGAGATCCCGCTATCGTGGCCGATGAAAACGCTGCCTTCGAGCAACGCAGCGAGGTGCGGCAAGGAGAGGTTCTCGGCGAACCGAACTGGCTTGTCCTTCCACTCGGCTTTGAGCCGATGTGTTCGCACCGTATCCGCTTCGCCCGCGATGATCATCAGCGGGCGGCCGGTCGGGAGTAGAACGTTCCCAAGTTCGATCCAGTCTCCGATCGGCCAGTTCTTCGTCTCGCTGCCGCTGCCAGGATGGAACGTCATGTTGCCCTGCAAGCTGCTGATAGCGTTTCGATCAGCATCGGTCGGGAACAGATGGGCGGACGGATCCGTGAGGAAAAGACCCAGGGCGGCGAGCGGACGCGCCAATTGAAACGCGGCGTGTTCGCTATTGTCGAGCTTGGACGGACCGGCGATGAACGTCCTGTTACCGGATTTCTTTACGTTCGCTTCGAAGAATCCGTCTGGATCGTAGAGATAACTCAGGATCAAATCGAAACCGCCGAAATAATCGAACAACGCGGCCGGTAGGTCAGAGTCTTTCGCGAAAAAACTGGCGAGCGAGGCCGACTCGATCGAACGGACCTCATCGGCGTAGCAGCGCTTTTCCGCCAGCGCGGCGATGTGTTTGTAGCCGAGGATTTCCAAGTGCGCTTCAGGGAACCGATCGCGCAGCAGCTTGATCGCCGGGAGAGTAAGAACGAAATCGCCGATCGCGCCACCGCGGATGACGAGGATGCGATTCAATTAGTACCGCGTCACGGCGCAGGCGAGGATGGCGGCGCCGTAGAGGAAGACCAGGCCGTGAGTGAAGCGCCACCGGCCGTTCGTTCGCGCGCTCCAGCTAATTTGGTCGCGCAGAAGATAAGGCATGGTGACCCAGAACAATCCAATGACGATGAGCAGATAGGCGAACACGGTCACAAGCAACTTGGTCGATTCGGTCCGGAAAAAAGCGGCGTCGAGCAGCGGCTCGGCGGCGAGGAGGAAAAGAATACCGAGAGAGCGCACCGCGAGAAATTCGTCCACGAACCGCAGGACCAGAAGAAAGCCGACCGGCAAAATGAAGAGAAGCGGTTTCCGGAAGCCGGAGAATTCGCCCATTTCCATGGTAGCCAGAAGCCAGAAACTCCAGAAGAACGCGATCGTCAACAGGACGAAGCCAGCCACGCGCGAACGCGGCAACGTGCGGGCGAGGGCCTGCGAAGCGCCGGGGCGGACCATCCCCCAAAGGCCGTGAAGCGACAGAAAAATGCCCGCGATGTAGCCAGCGGTTTGGAGCGACAAATGATAGATCATGCGAAAACCGGAGAGGACGGTTGCATGACCGGCGTCCCATACAAGCTGAATCCGGTCGCTTCCGCGATACGGATGTCGAAAAGCTGACCGGCTAGCTGCGGTTCGCCTTCGAAGACGATGATCTTGTTTGTGCGCGTGCGCCCCATCAGCCGGCTGGCATTCGTGCGGCTCCGTCCTTCGCAAAGGATTTCGAGATCGCGTCCTACGAGGCGACCGTTAATGCGGTGCGCGGCGGCGTCGACAACTGTTAGCAGACCCTGGTTGCGCTCCTCCTTCACTCGCTCATCGATCTGCGGCATCGCGGCGGCTGGCGTTTCCTGGCGCGTCGAGTACCGAAACACAAACGCGTTATCGAATTGGATTTCCTCGACGAGATCGCGGGTCCGCCGGTAATCGTCATCGTCTTCGCCCGGAAAACCGACGATGACGTCGGTAGTGATCGCGATCTCGTCGCGGGTTTCGCGAATGCGCTTCACGAGTGCGCGATATTTTTCCGCCGTGTATGGGCGGTGCATCGCTTTCAGGATGCGATCCGAACCGGATTGAAGCGGGAGGTGCACATGCTCCGCCAATTTCGGCAGCTCGCTGAAGGCGCCGAGCAAATCGCCGCGGAATCCGATCGGGTGCGGCGAAGTGAAACGGAGCCGCTCCAAGCCGTCGATCGCATGGACGGCTTCGAGAAGCTGAACGAATGGACTCTTGTCGTCGATGGCCGGGAACTCATGCCGCCCGTAGAGATTCACAATTTGGCCCAGAAGCGTGACCTCTTTCACACCGCGAGCGACGAGGTTCCGCACCTCGCTCACAATCTCGTCGATCGAGCGGCTGCGCTCCTGGCCCCGCGTCCGCGGCACGATGCAAAACGTGCAATGCATGTTGCAGCCCTGCATGATCGACACGAACGCGGTCGCCTGCCGTTGTTTCAGCTCGTGGTCGCGGATCGTCTCCGCGGAGCCGATTTCTTCGTCCGTGTCGCAAATCGAGAAACGCGGGTCATCCATCTGGCGCGCCCGCTTTTTCTCGAGCAATTCTTCGACGTAGTCCGCCACGCGATGAAATTTTTGCGTCCCGACCACGAGGTCGAGATGGGGCACGACGGCGAAAAGCGAATCCCCGCGGGCTTGGGCCATGCAACCCAGAAAACCGAAGACCGTCTCTGGCCTGCGTTTCGCGATCTGCCCGAGCATGCCCATTTTGCCGAGTGCCTTCTGCTCGGCCATGTCGCGGACGCTGCAGGTATTCAATAGCACCACGTCCGCGTCGGCTTCGCGAGCAGCGCGCTCGTAGCCGCGTTCCAGGAGGGAATGAGCGACCTGCTCCGAGTCGCGCTCATTCATCTGGCAGCCGTAGGTTTTGATGAAAAATTTTGGCATCGAGGAGAGCGGATTGTGACACAAAGCGGACGGGCGCGCCAACAGCGCTGACGAGGAGGCTTGCGCTACCAGCGGGGTTTCCATTTAATCGCGCGCTATGACGGAGAACGCACCGGCCATCGGGATCATCGGCGGAAGCGGTCTCTACCAGATGGAGGGTGTAGAGGACCCGGTCGAGCAACGAGTGGAAACGCCGTTCGGCGAACCATCCGATGCCGTCATCGGTGGCCACCTGCACGGCCGGCAGATTTATTTTCTCCCGCGGCACGGTCGCGGGCATCGGCTGCTCCCGCATGAGCTGAATCATCGGGCCAACATCTACGCCCTGCGCTCGCTCAACGTTCGCTGGATCATTTGCGTCACCGCCGTCGGCAGTTTGCAGGAACAATACGCGCCGCGCCACGTGCTCCTCCCCTCGCAGTTCGTCGACCGGACCAGCCAGCGTGCCCAACACACTTTTTTCGGCGAGGGCATAGCCGCCCACGTTGGTTTCGCCGACCCGATCTCGACGGACTTGCGGAATATCCTCGCCGAATCGGCAGGTGCGGTCGGCGTGACCGTCCACAATGGCGGCACCTACGTGAACATGGATGGCCCGGCGTTCTCGACGCGAGCCGAATCCGAATTGAATCGCCGCCATGGCTTCGACGTCATCGGCATGACCAACGCGCCGGAAGCGAAATTGGCGCGGGAGGCTGAGATCGCACTCGCCACCATGGCGATGATCACCGATTACGATTGCTGGAAGGTGGAAGAAGAACCGGTCTCGGCCCAAACTGTATTCGAGCACCTGGTGGCGAATGCTGAGACCGCAAAGAAGATCCTGGCCGAAGCGATTCCCCGCATCCCTACCGAACCGAACTGGCCCGAACATCGGGCGCTGGACACGGCCCTTGTCACCGACCGGAAGCTTTGGCCGCCGGCCACCCGGCAGAAACTGGGGGCTATATTGGGCCGGTTTACCTAGGAAAGAGCCCTTTCGCAAGAATGCGTCGCGATTCGCAAAAATCCTTCTTGCCAACCGCGAGGCAAATATAGTAATTATAAAGACCGTCGGGAGAATCCCGCCTAAGCCTTACCGAGTCCAAACAAAAATGATCACCAAAATTACCGCCGGTTTGCTCGCCCTCACTCTCCTTGCTGCCTGCGAGACCACCAAAACTACCCAACGCACCACGCTACGCGAGACGAACGCTTCGCGCCTGGCCAGCAACGATACGAACTTGAACGAGCCGGCGCCTCCGGCCGAAGGCCCTGAAGATATCCCCGCCGAAGGACCGCGCGATCCGGGCCGTAATCCGGCGCTCGTTCCGTCGCCGCTGCTGCGCGTCAATGCGGCGGGCAGTCCCTAGGACCGCCCAGCTACATCCAAAGGCCCCAGGAGAGAAGGGCTGAGGCGTCCTGCCATACGCCGGACTTGCTGTCGCCCAGCACGACCACAATGATGTCGCGCCCGGGCCGGGCGCCGCTCGCGATAAGGCAATGCCCAGCCGCTTCGGTGTAGCCGGTCTTCATCCCATTGCAATAGGCGAGCCGGGTCAAAACTTTGTTCGTATTCGTTAGCTCGCGCGTGCGGCCATTCGCGTAACGGAACACCAGCCGCGGCAGGCAAACGATAGAGCGGATGGTGCTGTTCGCATACGCGGCTCTGGCAATGATGGACAGGTCTCGCGCGGAAGAGTACTGGCCCGGCATGGGCAGCCCGTTCGGGTTGACGAAATGGGAATGGGTTGCGCCGAGCTCCCGCGCTTTCTGGTTCATCAACTCCGCAAAAGCCTCGACGCTCCCGCCGCTATCGCGCGCGAGACAACGCGCCACGTCGTTCGGGCTTTTCACCAGCAGCGCCCGAAGCAGTTCGATCCGGGTATAAGTTTCGCCAGGCCGGATGTTCAACTTCACCGGCTCCGCCATCGTGTCGATCGCCTCAACTGTCACCGGTCGATCCAAATAACCGCGTTCCGAAACGATCAAAGCCGTCAGCAATTTCTGGGTGCTGGCAGCGGCCCGGGGAGCGTCCGCATTCTTCTCATAAAAAATTTCACCTGTCCGCGCATCGATTACCATCACGGAAACGGCACGGGTCGCCGGCGGAATCTTCGAAACGGAACCGGGCGGCGGCGCAACAGGCTGAGCCTTCGGGACGTCCGAGATTGAATCCGGGACCTCCATCGGCCGGGTCGTCTTGAACTGGTGTTTCTTCGCCGCGACCGACGAGGTAAACGCCAGCGCGATAAGGCAAAAATAAGTGAGCGTTTCGTGTCGGCGTTTCACGGGCAGCAATTTAGAGGCAGATTTTTCGTTGGCGCAAGCGGCTTGGATTGGCGGCTACTCGTCCGAGCTACGCTGAATCAACTCGATTTCGTAGCCTTCCGGCGCGTCGATGAAGGCGATTGCGCCATTCTTGCCGTTCGGGTGCGGCCCGTCGGAAAGCGGATAGCCCTTCTTGGCCGAATCGCGTGCGAACGCCTCGATGTCATCAACCTCGAAGGCGAGGTGCGTCAGGTCAGGGCCCACTACCACGGGACCGCTCTGGTCGAATTTGCAGATCTCGATTTCCTCGTCGCTGCCTGGCGCCTTAAAGAAAACCAGCTGCGAGCCGCGACCCGAGGTGTGCCGTCGCGTTTCCTCGAGCCCCAGAACGTCCCGGTAAAAGGCGACCGTCTTTTCCAGGTCGGTAACGCGATAACGCGTATGGAGAAGCCTCTTTATCATGCGGTCACTAATTGCGCGTGCTCCCGGGTATTATCAAACGCAAATGGTGTTCCGGCGCCGAATGTGATTGGTTAGGCCCATGAAATTGGTGATCGCCGCCACGGGCGCGAGCGGGACTATTTATCTGCAGCGCCTGCTGTCGCAGATCGATTGCGCCGCTAACGAGGTCCATCTTGTGATGAGCGGGCACGCCAAACAGGTCGCGGCCCAGGAGGTGGACCGGCTGGTCGTCCCGCATGGCGTGCGGGAACACGCGGAGAACGATCTCAACGTTCCGTTCGTGAGCGGCTCCGCCCGCTTCGACGCGATGGCGATCGTGCCCTGCTCCATGGCCACGCTCGGCCGGATCGCCTCGGGTTGCAGCGACACCGCGCTCTTGCGTGCGGCCGATGTTTTTTTGAAGGAGCGCCGAAAACTGATCCTGGTCCCGCGCGAAACACCGTGGAGCCTGATCCACGCGCGGAATGTGGTCACGCTTCTCGAGGCGGGCTCGATCGTTCTTCCCGCAATCCCGTCGTTTTACAGCCGGCCCGGTTCGGTGGAAGCCGTGGCCGACACCGTGGTCTGGCGCATTCTGGATCAGCTCGGCCTTCCCAATCCTGCGGCCTATCGCTGGCGCGATGACCAGGCGCCGACAAAGTGAAGCTCGATAGCTGGCGCGCGCGCGTCTTGATCGTGCTCAGCTTCGGGTTGTATCGCCTCTGGGCGCGGACCCTCCGTTTGCAGGTGGAAGATCCGAATGGCGTGGTAGCTCTCGTCCGCGATCGACCCGTCATCTTTGCCATCTGGCATAACCGATTGCTCATGTTGCCACGAGTTTTTGATCCCTGTTTTCCCACCCGCCAAAGTTACGGCTTGATCAGCGCCAGCGGCGACGGCGACCTGATCGCG
>JBEEHI010000084.1:0-17266 GCA_041167305.1 Verrucomicrobiota bacterium | reverse complement strand
ACCCGATCCGAATGCGGCCTACCAACTAGGTTACACCTATCTCGAAGCTTCCGGCGCGATCCAGCGTTTCTTCGCTTCCTCTCTTATCCACGACCTCTGGCCTAACGAGCGGAAGGAATTGCTGGAGGCGCTCTTTAGTATCCGCGAGACGCGCTATCGCTCGGAAATGTCAGGCAGTAACTGGTTGGCGGAGCTCGATCTCTACTTGCGGCATTCGCAGCTCCGCAACCCGGTCCTGGCCGTCCAGAACAGCGACGAATGGCGCGTGGCGCTTGCTCAGCGATTGGTCGTCCTCTCGCATTCTTTGTCGGCTGACGCTTCACACGATCTCGTGGCGGGCGCGCTGGCTCGCCGGGATTTTGGAACGGCGATCCGATTACTGGAGAGTGACAAGGATCGCGGGTTCTCGAACATCAACGACTTCTACCTGCTCATCTATCTCTACTGTCTGAATGGGAGCGTCGATAAAGCCGAAGCTCTCGCCAACTCCCAGGTCGGATCGATCCAGAAAGATTGGTTCGTTGACTGGCTCTGGGGAGAACTGCAGGCCGAGTTCGGATTTCGCCCGCCCGTCGAAGGTCATTGAAGACCCCAGCGCCGCAATAGGAAATATTCGTTGTAGGGACGGTCGTCGGTGATCCGGATTCGGGGATCGGGATCCAAGGCTTCCTCCAACCGGGAATTCCTGGCCCAGGACCTGTGCGATGTAGTCGGGCACGGACCGGGTTGGGCTCCATTCCAATAGGTCATCGACGGCCGCGTTCGGCATGGCCAGTGCGACTTCCTCAGGAGCAAGGCGGGCAATCGGATCGACGGAAGCCAGGATCAACATTCCCGCGTCTACCGGTGAGGCGAAACAGCGCAGGTGTGGAAAGGAATTACGAAGAGAACGGAGCACAGCCTTGCCGGTTTTGTCGTCGCCGCCGGGAAACCAGGCCTGGAGAATGCCATTGGGCCGCAGATGCTTTTTCGCCAACTCATAAAATTCTTCGGTATAAAGAAGACTGGAACCAGCGGCTTCCACGGGCGGCGGCGGATCGATCACAATGACATCGAACTTATCGGTGGTGCGATTCAAGAAGCGCCGGCCATCATCAATGATGATGCGCCCTTTGCCGTTGCTTAGAACTTCTTTGGCGTCCGCATGGTAGAATGTAAATGCATCCCTTACGCTGGGCACCAGTTCCACGGCCGTTGTTTCGATGCCCCAGCTCAACGCCGAGCGATAGCCGGTTCCCATCCCGAAACAAATGATCAGGGCTGATTCTGGTTTGCCGGTGTGGAACGCCAGGGGCGCGTGAGCCATGACCTTGGTGATCGGAACTAAAGCAGTCATGCCTATCCATTCACCAGAAGCGCTCTTGAGAACCCTTCACCGGCGGAGATAACCGAAGCGGCATAATCTCTCCGGACCTCTGTTTTTGGGGATCTCAGCAGAACCAGATTGGCAAAATCAACGGCGTAGAAAAGCGACCAGGTGAGCGCGGCGCCGGAAGCCAATCGACAGCCCCAACGACGTGAGGAAAGCGATTCCGCGCCGAGAAAACTAAAGACGAGAAAGGGAGTGCCGAGAAGAATCAGTCCAATGCGCTCTCCCACCCAGGGCAACAAGAGATAGGAAGCAAAGAGCGGCCCGAGGATACAACTTGTCACATTGATGGCATACGCCTGGCCAGCACCCGCAGGATCTCCGAGGGAGTATTGATCGATCAAACTCGGAGTGAGGTAACCCAGCAGGGCACAGAGCGGGCAGATGCTGAGAAGCAAGACGCCCGCGCTCATGGCCCCGGAAAACTTCATCAGGTTCGTGAGAAACCGGGCGTCATTGCAGACGATGGGAAGAAAAGCGGCGACAGACAGGATGGAGATCAGGCAGGCCATGGAACGGACCGAGCCCTTCTGAAGATCGTGTCGATAGAGAAGAGATCCGAGGAATGTGCTTCCGAGGTAGGCGAAGAGGATCAGCGCGAAGGAATAAACCTGCGTGGTCAGCACCGGAGTGAAAGCGCGCGCCCAAATCACTTCCATGGCCATGGCGCTGAAGCCGGTGGCAAAGAGAATTCCCTTGAGTGCACGCCGGCGCGAAAGGGAGGGAAAGGACCTCTTGAAAGTCCTGGGGGACGACCTCACGGGGGAGCCGGGCCGCAGAGCGGGACGTCCCTGCTTCCAGGCTATGTATCCGCTTATTGCGGCGACGATGAAATTAACAAATGCCGCCGCTCCAAGAGTTCGTTTGAAGCCAAGAATTTCTACGAGGAAGAGGGCTGTCAGAAGACAGCCGGTCATTGCTCCCAGCACGTTCGTCAGATATAGGTAACTAAAGCTGTTCGAGCTCCGCGGTTCCTGCTCTCGCGCGTAGGCCATCATGAATGGAAGGGTGGCTCCCATTAAGAGACACCACGGCAGAATGGAAAGGCCGAGGACTAATGCGGAAAGGAAGAGGTAGCGAAAGGAATCTGTCTGGCCGCTCGAAACGAAAAGCTCGCCCAGTCCAAATAATTTCGGAACTGAGATGCCTCCAATTCCAATCAGGAATTCCGCAAGCCCATAGAAAAGAAGAGCCGAGCACCCGGTTCTCCTTGTGAGTGGACCTATCCAGCGCCCTCCCGCCCAGGCGCCGCCACCGAGTCCGAGCATGAACACCGATAGGACCACGGAAAGAACCGGAGCGATGATTCCAAAGGAGGCAAAAGCCAGCCGGGTCCAGACGATCTGATAGACCAGCGCGCAACAGCCGGAGAAAAAGAAAGCGAGGAAAAGAAACGAGCGCCAGGACCGGGTCATGTCTCCGCGCCGCCGAAACGCTGGGTCCACTCGGCGATCTGCGTGTCTTCGAGCTTCGCGAACAACACGTCGGGCACTTCGATTTTCGATCCGGGTGTGAGCGTGTCCTTTACGTCCGCCGGCCAGGTCAGGAGGGACGTGCTGTTGCCCACGGCGCGCGCTACCTTCGTCGCGGTTTCGGGAATAAAGGGTTGGGCAAGCGCGGCGAAAAACATCGCCAGGTTCAGAGCGTAGCGGATCGAAACGCCAGCCGCTGTGGGGTCGGTCTTGATCTTCATCCAAGGCTGGGCCCTCTGCAGATATTCGTTGCCGATCACCCACATCGATCGCAGCGCGATGGCCGATTTCCGGAAATCCATTTCCTCCAACAGGCGGGTTAGCGTCCCGAGACGTTGCTCGAGCGCACTCGTCGTTTCCGCTTCGAGGGGACCGTATTCGCCCTTGTCCGGAACGATGCTGCCGAGGCGCGCACTGCAGAACTTGGCGATCCGGTTAATGAAGTTTCCGAAAACGTCAGCGAGCTCGTGGTTCACCGTCGCTTGGAAATGTTCCCAGGTGAAATTTGAATCGTCGGATTCGGGAGCGTTAGCCAGGAGATACCAGCGCCAGTAATCAGCCGGAAGTAGCTCCAGGGCCTGGTCCATGAAGATGCCGCGATTACCGGAGGTCGAAAACTTACCTCCGTAGTAGTTCATCCAGTTAAGGCCCTTGATGTAATCGACCACCTTCCACGGCTCCTTGGAACCGAAGAGAGTTACGGGAAATCCCACACTGTGAAAGGGCACGTTGTCCTTGCCCATGAACTGGAGGTAACGAACGTCCTGCGCGCCTTCATCTTCGCGCCACCAGCGCTTCCAATCGCCGCCAGTCGTTTCTGCCCATTCCATCGTCGCGCCGACATATTCAATGGGCGCATCGAACCAGACATAAAACACTTTACCTTCGAAGCCCGGGCGCACTTTGCCTTGATAAGCTACTGGGATTCCCCAAGTCAGGTCGCGAGTAATGCTGCGATCTTTCAACCCTTCATCGAGCCACTTCCGCGCGATCGAAGTAACCAGCAGCGGCCAATCCTTCTTCGAATCAATCCATTCCCGCAACCGGCCTACCATTTGGGATTGCTTCAGAAACAAGTGCTTGGAGTCGCGCAGCTCGATGTTCGTCGATCCGGAAACGGCGGAACGCGGATTGATTAGGTCGGCCGGATCAAGGACACGGGTGCAGTTCTCGCATTGATCGCCGCGCGCGCGGTCGTAGCCGCAATGCGGGCAGGTGCCGACGACATAACGGTCCGGGAGAAAGCGTTTATCATCGACTGAATAAACCTGCCGGGTCGTTCTCTCTTCCAGGAGGCCGTTCTGGTCGAGCTGGTGATAGAAATGTTGCGTGATCTCGTGGTTCTGAGGCGAGTGCGAGCGGCCAAAGTGGTCGAACGAAAGGCCGAAGCGATTTCCGAGATCCTTTTGGAGGATGTGCATTTGCGCGCAATACTCGTCGATCGGCAGGCCAGCTTCGTGCGCTGCCAGCTCGGCCGGCGTGCCGTGCTCGTCCGTGGCACAGATGAACAAGACCTCGTTCCCGCGGGCTCGTTGGAAGCGCGCATAGGTATCGGCTGGTAACATGGAGCCGACCAAATTGCCGAGATGCTTTACACCATTGATGTAAGGCAATGCCGACGTAATGAGGTAACGGCTCATCGTGCTCGATCGACGATGTTAGTCCCAGCCGACCTGGCGGCCTTTGTTCTGAGCTTCAAGCCAGGACTGCAAGGGTTTGAAGTATTCCACCATAGCCCGGGTGGAAAGATCTTCGCCGGTCGCATCCTTCAAGACCTTGCGCCAATCTTCGGTGCCGCCTTTCTCCATGATCTTCTTCAGGAACGCTCCCACTTCCTTGTTATCGGCATAGTTACAGGTCTGCGGTGGCTGGTGCAGGATCTTGCGCGCGATGTAGTCGTGGAGCTGGAACTTCAGGACCGTCGCGAAGGCGTAGCTGTGATAGTAACACGGGTTGTCGTTGATATGGGTCTTGGTAGCGGCATCGCACCATTCTTCGCCGCGCGCCGCCGGCGGCTCGACGCCTTGAAGGTCGCGGACGTATTGCCACCAGCGCGCATTCCATTGTTCAGGCGGAAGGCCTTTAGCATAAACGTCGGCTTCCCAATGGGTCATCGTGCCTGAGGCCCAGAACATAAAAGGGAGCGACTGAGCGAGGGCGTCATTGAGGAGGAACGCGGTCGCGTCCGCCTTGAGGTCAGCCGGCAAAACGCCGCGTGATTGCAGGTAAGGCACCTGACTGGAAGCGAGCGAGATCAGCTCGCCCATGCCTTCGTGGTAGCCGGGATTGGCGCCGGTGCGCAGCAGAGGTGGAACCTCCGGCCGCGTGTAAGCCATGAAGTAGTAGCCATGTCCCAGTTCATGATGAGCGGTGTAGAACCAGCGTGAATTCGACTCGATGCTCTGAAGCGAGCGGATGTCGTTCTCAAGGTCGACGTGCCAGCACGAAGCATGGGTGTTCTTCTTCCTCGGATCGCCCGGCTTAACCGGATAGAGATCCGACTTGGTCCAGAAGCTGGCGGGAAGCGAAGCAAACCCGAGCCCGGTGTAAAACTGTTCCGCGGTCTTGATGATCCACTCCGGAGTTTTGTCTTTGAAACGGTCATCGATATTCGCTGCGTCCACCAACCCGCCCCATTCCTGGCTCCAGCGGTTGTTGATCCAATGGGCCGGAATCCGTTTAGGCACCGGTTGGTGGTACTTTTCGGCCAGCTTGTACTTCGTCCAGGTATGAAGTTGGAGATAAAGCGGGCGGAGCTCCGCGAGGAAGTCATCGTGTAACTTCACCAGCTCCTCGGTCTTCATTCCGTAAGCAGCGACCTGGAGGGCAAAGTAATCGTGGTGCCCCAGCTCTTTTGCGCAGTTATTGCGCAGGTCGCGCAGCTTCACGAGACCGGGCTTCAAAGCCGGGCCCGATTCCTTCGATGCTTCCCAGACTTTGCGGCGTTCGTCGAGGTTCGTGCTGCTGTCGAGTTTGTTGTCGATGTCGTTCGCGGTAATCTGCTTTCCGTCGAGCTTGAACTCGAAGCTATTCAGGATGGAGGCTTGCCTGGTCTCGGCTTCGACGCGCGCGGCAACGAGCGAAGGATTAGTCATCGGACCTTCCGCCGCATTCAGGAGAAGCTGGTTGAGCTGGCGCACGGTCAGCTCGTTCAGCTCGGCGCGGTGGGTGAGCAGCTCTTTCGCTTCACTGATCAGCGCGGGATTGCCATTGAACGCCGCCGCGGCTTTCGCGGCCGTCTCGGCGGCCGCGTCATGAATCGGCGTCACATCCGTGACGGCGAGCCATTGGGCCTCGTTGTTTACCCGGTAGAGTCCCTGATAACCCGCGTTCGCGAGCGCAAGGAAATGATCGGCGCGCTCCTGGATCGGCGACGGCGCGGCCGTCACAGCCAGCGCAGCGCCGAGAACCAGGAACGCGATCGTCTTTTTTAACGACAGCAATGGGTGATGCATGGCGCAAACTAATTTGCGCGCACCACAATGGGAAGCGTTCGTTTTTTCGCTCGCGCGGCGGGATTATTTCAACCACGACAGCGCGCGCACCATCGAAAGGATGGGCCACGCCGACACGCTGATCATGATGACGAAGCAAGCTGCTTCCGCCAGGTAATCGCGTTTCACTTCTCCGGAGAGAAATTCGTTGCTGAGCTGGCGGAACGATGGCGAGAGCGCGGGAGTCGACTGCTGGACGCGGTCGTTCGCCACGCGGAAATCGCTGTTGGTCGCCTGATAATTGTAATCGACAACCGGGTGCATCCGACGCGATCCCACCGGCATTTGTTCGCCGCGGTGGGATCCAAGTTGTCGTGAGATTTGAGGTGTAGGTTTCATATAGGTGTGGGCAGTTTTCGAGCACTGCGAAATTGGTGGCTGCGGCATGCGATGCCTGGCAGCGGGTTATGCTGAGAAGCTCCTCGAAGGGCTTCGGCTTCCGGCGATTGCCGGGGGTTCTTTCTTAACTAAACGATAGGCTTTTAGGTGCGGAAGAATGTCGGGCGCCTTTGGTCGAAGCTGGCCGGAACATACTTAACGCCCTTAAGCAATTCCATAGTCCGAGTTCGATGTCAAAAACCTCCGCGACGGTGCAGGCGTAACGTCCTCTCGCCCGAGATGTTGTGTAAGAAAAAATATTTTACGACTGGCCGAGCCACCGGCCGACCCAAGTTCCCCAGCCGTAAAAACCGAGCGGCAGCAGCCGCCCTTGGGCCGTCAGTTCGTCCACCTGCTCGCGCGTCGGTCCCGCTTTGTTGGTCGCGCTGATGTAGTCATCGATCACCATCCAGCAGCCGTCGGCGAAGCGATCTCCGTAGCAATCGATGTCACGCCGGACATTCGCGTCCGCGTCGAAAATAAAGAGGCCGACCTCGCCGGGACCGAATTGTTCTTTCACGGTCGCGATGGTTGGCTGATCGAAGGACGACCCGTTGATGAGCGTGACGCGATCGATTAAGCCCGCGCGGGAAACGTGCTTCGTGAGGTCCCGGAAGATGTCTTTGCTGGCGAGGCGATGATCTTTCAGGCGTCCTCCCGGCTCGATGCTCACGAACGGCTTTTCGCGACCGGAATCGCGGGCTCCCAGGCCAGCGGCCACCGTCGACGCGCCCAGGAAAGAGCCAATCTCGAGAATGCCGCCGTCGCACACCTTCGCCATGTGGTACATGAGGACCATCAGGTCGGGATCGAGCATCGAGTAATCCGCGGCCTTCATCAGTTGATGATGCAACGGCTTGTCGTAGCGGTACTCGATGAGCCGCTGCATCAGCTCGAAACACTCCGCGAGTTGGTCGCGAGAATTCACACCTAACCAAAGATCACGAGGCGAATCGAGTCCGGCAGTTGCTGGGCCACACTGGTCACGACACTGCCGCCGAGCAGTTTCGCCATCGCGGTGCGTTGCGACGCGCCGATGATGAGGTAATCGACGCCGAGCGTCGCGGAGAGATCGAGAATCGTCGAAGCCGTGTCCTCGCTCACGGCGTAGACCGGTTGCACCGGAATATCGCGCTCGGCGCCGAGCTTCATCGTCAATGACATGATGGCATTCGCCGCGGGATCGTCCTGCCACCTCGCGCGCCCGACGGTGGTGGGCCCGCCGGTGAAGTAAACTGAGATTTCTTTCACGTAGAGAACACAAAGCGTAGCTTTGCGGAGCTGCGCTTCCTCGAGGGCGAAGGCCAGGGCCGGCGTGACCCCGCGCGCGGCCACCATGATTTTTTGCCCTTCCGATAAGCGCGCTTCGAGCTTGGCTGCGAGATCGGGCGTCACCATCTCGGCGACCTGCCTGGCCACGGTCATGGTCTTGAGGCCGGAAACCTTGTGCGAGTACGCGCGCAACGCGTAGCCGCACAGGAGCACGCACATCGCGAAGAAGAGCGCTTCCGGTTTCGTTTTCGCGATCGTCACCTCGACGGCGGCCAGGATGAAAAAAGTCCCGCCCATGATGACGGTTTGATACCAGGGCAACCCGAGCCGTTTATTGAACGTGCATGACCCGAGATTCACCGCGATCGCGCCGACCACGCCGATCGCATAAAGACCGGCGAGGCCTTCGAAATCCTTCGTCACCGCCAGCACGAGGATCGGGGCCGCGACCGCGGCGATAAGAGGAATCTTTGGAACTCCGTGGGAATTGAGGCGCGCCAGCTGACGCGGCATTTCGCCATCCTGCGCCATCATGTAAGCCACTCCGATCAACGCGACGATCGCCGTGTTCACCGCGCTGAGCAGCAGCAAACCGAAGACGATCCCGACGATGATGCTCAGCGCCTGGCCCACCGCGAGGCCGCCAGCCATTCCGCCGTAGACCTCCCCAAGAAAGCGCAGCATGTCTTCTTTGTGCGCGGCGAGCTGCGGCACCATGTTCTTCGGCAACGAGAGCATCGCCCAGCCGAGCAAGGCCGTTCCGAGGACGACCTCGATGGCGACGGGAACGATGGCTTTCGTCGCGGTGCGCGTGACTTTCGGGTGTTCCGGCGTCGAATCCGGATCGGCCTTCATCACGCCGGTGATATTCGCCACGGCCTCCACTCCGCTGAGCGCCAGGATCACGCCGACAAATGCGATCCAGGTGTTCCCCAGGTTTTCGTGGCGCGGCTCGAGGTGCTCGATGTTCAAGTGCGGCGCACTGAGGACGACAATGATTCCCACCACGATAACGGCGGGAATCGCGAGCCAGATCGAAACGCTGCCGCTGTGCTTCGGTCCGAAGTAATTGACCGCGCCGATAACCAGCACGAGCCCCATCGTCGCCAGCCGCGCGTACTCGCCGGGCACGCCGAGGTAGCTGACCGCCGCCCAGCCGCTCAACGCCGCCGTCACGATGAAGTTCGCGATAAGCAGAAGCGCGCCCGTCGAAGCCAGGAAACGGCTCTGTTGTCGCGCCGCGGAATAAACGCCGCCCCCGTCGGGGAAATGGGCGCAGACAATGATGTAGTTGTAGGCAACGACCCCCGTCAGAACGCAGACGGCCAGGATGATCGGCCCCGACGAGAACCCGGCCGCGATGAAGGCGAGCCCGATGACGTAAGCCTTGCTCGTCCCCCAGTCGCCGTAGAGCAGGGCGGCGGCGCGCTTCCAGTCTACATTGCGCGGCCGATGAACGGCGGTGGGGTCGAGAATCGTAGCCATCGCGGTTCGCGGGATTCTCCGCCCACGCTTCCCGCAGACAAGCTCTTTCTTGATCGGGCCGGCGATTGCCCTCTTACACTTCGACCCGCGCGCCCAGCTCCACAACGCCGTTCGGCGGGAGACAGAAATACGAAGTGACGTCGCCCGCGTTCCGCGTCATCCACGCGAAGAGGGAACCGCGCCAGGCGGAAAGGCCGAGCTTCCGGGTCGCGAGAATGGTCTCCCGGCCGATGAAATAGGTCGTGCGCATCGAATGGAAACGCAGGCCGGGTTCTTTCACGCTCTCGAGCGCGGAAGGCACATCCGGTTTCTCCATGAAACCGAAATGGACCTGCACGCGCCAGAAACCTTCCTCCATTCTCTCGAGCGACACGCGATCCCGCGCATCCGCGAGAAAGGGGACCTCTTCGGTGCGCACCGTGAGCAGGACGACTTGCTCGTGCAGGACTTTGTTGTGCTTGAGATTGTGGAGTAACGCCAGCGGCGTGCCGGTGCGATTGCCCGACATGTAAACGGCGGTGCCCGGTACGCGGCGAATGCTTTGATCTTTTACGCTCGGCAGGAAGTCATCCAACGACAGGCAAATGTCGCCAAGGCGCTGGCCCAAAACACGACGGCCTTTTCGCCAGGTGAGCATGAGGAAAAGAATCGACGCCGAGACAAGCAGCGGGAACCAGCCGCCGTGTGCCACCTTGATCATATTCGCTCCGAAAAATGCGAGGTCGATCGTGATGAAGAACGCGGCCACGGGCAGGGCGGCCGCGGCCGGCCAATGCCAGCGCCGGCGGGCCACGACGTAAAACAGAATCGTCGTGATCAGCATGGTCGTCGTAATCGCGACCCCATACGCCGCGGCCAGATGGCTCGATGTTCTGAAGCCGAGAACGAGGCCGATCGAGGCAAGCATTAGCGCCCAGTTCACCGTGGGCACATAGATTTGGCCAATGACGCGCTCGGAAGTGTAATTCACGCGCAGGCGCGGCATGTAGCCGAGCTGGATGGCTTGCATCGTCAAAGAAAAAGCGCCGCTGATGATCGCTTGCGATGCGATGACGGCGGCCGCAGTCGCGAGAGCCACCATCGGGTAGAGCGCCCATGACGGCGACATTCTGAAAAAGGGATTCACGGCTGCATCAGGATGGTGGAGAAGAAGGGCGCCCTGGCCGAAATAATTCAAGGTCAACGCCGGCAGCACCACAGCGAACCAGGTGATGCGAATCGGCGCCGTGCCGAAATGACCGATATCGGCATAGAGCGCCTCGCCGCCGGTGACCGCGAGGAAAACCGCGCCGAGAACCACAAAACCGCTCCCGCCGTTTCGGCTGAAGAACTGAACCGCCTGGAGCGGATTGATTGCGCCCAGCACTTCCGGCACCCGACCGATTTGATGGATCCCGAGAACCGCAATCACGAGGAACCAGAGAATCGTCACGGGACCAAAGACGCGCCCGACTCCGGTCGTGCCGCGTGATTGAAAGATAAAAAGCGCGATCAGGATTCCGATCGCAACCGGCACAACGTAGGGATCAAAAAGCGGCGTGGCGACGTGCAAGCCCTCCACGGCGCTCAGGACAGAAATCGCCGGGGTAATCATCCCGTCGGCATAAAGCAGCGCGGCGCCGAACAATCCGAGAAGCAGGAGAAATTTCCCATGCCGGCCGACGACGTCGGTGACGAGCGTAGCCAGCGCGAGGATGCCGCCTTCGCCGCGATTATCGGCGCGGAGAATGAGGATAAGGTATTTGACCGAAATGATCAGGATGAGTGACCAGAGAATGAGCGAAAGGACGCCCAGGACGTTGGCCGGGCTGGGGGGCAGCGCGTGCTCGCCATAGAAACATTCGCGCAACGCGTAGAGCGGGCTCGTGCCGATGTCGCCGTAAACAATTCCGAGGCTGGCGAGACAGAGCAAAAGAAGCCGGCTCTTCGGAGCCACCGGATGGACGGGGACCGGAGCGCGCGGCAGCTCTTGGGAAGTGGCAGGCGCTAGGGTTGGAAGTCCAGAATTCACCGGTCATTCCGAGCTTAGTCTGAGCGCGTGCCCAGAATAGTTAAAACGGTACTAAAATCCCGGACGCCTCATTTCACCCCGGGCCGGATAGACTAGATTGAAGGCGTGCTGGGCGAGTCCCGTTCGGGTAGAGTGGAGCAACTGTCCTTTGGGGAGATGGAAAACCAGGCTTCACCGCGCCCCGCTTTTGTACCGCTGAAAGAGTATTTCACGGCGGTCGCAGGAGTGGCTGCCCTCACGGTTGTTTGCTGGCTCCTGGTGCCGCTTACCGGTTACGCCTCGATCTCCCTGATTTATCTGCTGGGCGTTTTGCTCGCGGCGATGGTCCTCAGCCGCGGGCCCGTCTTGCTGGTCGCAACCCTGAGCGCTCTTTCGTGGAATTTCCTTTTTATCCCGCCGCGCTTCACCTTTCACATCGAGAAGGTAGAAGACGCGCTGACCTTCGCCGCCTACTTCATCATCGCGTTGACGGTGGGAAGTTTGACGGCGCAACTGAAAGCGCGGGAGCACCTGGCTGCCCAGGTTCAACTGGCGAAGAACTCGGAACGCTTGCGCAAGACTCTGCTCGATTGCGTCTCCCACGAGCTAAAAACCCCTCTGGCCGCGATCGGCGCCGCCAGCCAGGAATTATTGCGGCTGCCGCCGAACGCCCAGAACGTCGAGATGCTCAAGCAACTCGCCGGCGAAATCCATCACGGCTCGCACCGGCTGAATCGTGTCGTGAACAACCTGCTCGACATGAATCGTCTCGAGAGCGGCGTCATCCAGCCCAACTGCGAATGGTGCGATGTTCGCGAGCTGCTCCAATCCGCGATCGAGGTCGAGCGCGAATCGATCAACGGCCGCGAGGTCCGGTTGGACGTGCCGGACAGTATTCCTCTGGCCCTCCTGGATCATACCTTGATCGAACAAGCGATCGCGAAGCTGCTGGCCAACGCGGCCAGTTATACCGAGCCACGATTGCCGATCGAGATCGACGCCGAATACAGGCAGGAGCAGCTGGTCGTCTCCGTGAGCGATCGCGGTCCGGGCTTTCCCGCGGAATCGGCCGAGCAGCTCTTTGAAAAATTCTATCGCGGCGACGGTCGCAAGGCCGGTGGCCTCGGCCTTGGCCTTTCGATCGCGCGTGGTTTCGTCGAAGCGCACGGCGGCAAGTTAACGGCCAAAAACCGCGACGGCGGCGGCGCCCGGTTCACCATTCGCCTGCCGGTTCGAGTGACCAGTGAGAACGCCTTGGAGACGGCTTCATGAAATCGGCCCGCACCGCTCTAATCATCGATGACGAGAAACAGATTCGCCGGCTTTTGCGCCTCGCCCTGGAGGGGGCGGATTTTCAGGTTTACGAAGCGGAGACGGGACAAGCCGGTCTCTCCGAAATCGTGCATCGCCGCCCTGATGTGGTGTTGCTCGACCTCGGCCTGCCCGACATGGAAGGCGTCAAAGTGCTTCGTCGTCTGCGTGAATGGTCGGACGTGCCGGTCCTGATTCTTTCCGTTCGCGATGATGCCGAGGAAAAAGTCGCCGCGCTGGATGCGGGAGCGGATGACTACGTGACGAAGCCGTTCGATACCGCGGAACTCCTCGCCCGGGTGCGTGCCGCGCAACGCCGTTCGCTCACCGAAGCGGGCGAACCGGTTTTTACCTCCGGATCGCTTTGCGTGGATTTTTCGGCCCGACAGGTGAAACTCGGAGGCGCCGAAATCAGACTCACGCCCACGGAATATTCTCTCCTCCGAGTCCTCGTCCAAAATGCTGGGAAGGTTGTGACTCACCGGCAATTGCTGCGAACGGTCTGGGGAGAAAAAGCCGAGACGCAGGCGCAATACCTTCGCGTGTATGTGACTCATCTTCGGAAAAAACTGCAGACCAGCGCCACCGCCCCGAGCCTGATCAAGACGGAGGTAGGCATCGGCTATCGGCTCTCGGGGTAGGGACACCGCGCTCTCGGTCTTAACGATCTTTTAGCGCTTTCGAGCCAAATTTTAATTAACGGGCGCGCGTCCGCCTGTTCGACGTTTGGGTATGAACGCAATCGTGTTTGTCGTAATGCCCGCAAGCGACAGCCAACGGCTGGCAGAGCAAGTCGTCGATCTCCTGCCACCGGGTGGAGGCTCGAAGCACACGAAAGCGAGCCCCCCCACGACCTCCGAACCCGACCAAACCACTCCGCCATTCTGGACGTGGTTCATCGAGAACCCGCGCCGCTGCGGCGTGTGACCTGACAGCGCGAAATCGGACACCCTCGTGGTTCGGTGCCCGTCTGCCTGTGATCTGGTGTGATCGCGACCAACATTAAACGTCCGCGCAACGTCAACGTTCCGCGTGCCGCGGCGATCCTCTACGGCGACTGGGGGACGAGCAAAGCGTACGTCATTGGCCTGGCATTCGCCGTCGGCGGGTACGCCTCGTTTTGGTTGATCGCCGCGATGTGTGTCCTCACCGCGCTGGTCGGGATCAACTACATGATCATCTGCCGGCTCTACCCGGATGGCGGCGGCGTTTATGCGAGCGTGCGTCATCGCTCCGAAGTCATTTCGATCGTCGGCGCGTTTCTACTCATCGCTGATTACCTGGTAACGGCGGCGATCAGCGCCCTCTCCGCCTTCCAATATCTCGGCGTCCCGCATCCGGAAAGGTTCGCGGCGATCGCGATCTTCATCATCGGCCTGCTCAATCTGCTCGGGCCGAAGCACACTGGCGGCCTCGCGTTCCTGATCTCCGTGCCGACCGCTATCGTCGTCGTCACGCTCGGTCTGTTTAGTCTTCCGCATCTCGGTACCGCGATTGGGAATCTTCAGCCGCTCCAAGGCGGCTTCTGGGGAAACTGGGGCGGCTTCGTCGGCATCGTGCTCGCGCTTTCTGGCGTCGAAGCAATTGCGAACGCGACCGGCGTTATGCGTCTCGATCCTGGGAGCACGGAGGCGAACCCATCCGTCCGGAAGACGTCCACGCCCGCGCTCCTTTGGGTGATGGTCGAAGTTTGCATTTTCACCGCGCTGCTCGGGCTCGCCATGCACGCGCTCGGCGGATTGCAGGTTGCCAATGGCGACGTAAACGCGCCCGGCGCGGAAGGCGTGCGCGACTACCTGCTGCGCTACATGGGCGAAACGTTCGTCGGCGGCGCATTAGGGCCGGCGCTTGGCCACGCGTTCGGCTTCGCCGTCAGCATCACCTTCGGCTTGCTTCTCCTTTCCGCCGTTAACACTGCCATCGTCGATCTGATCACGATCCAATTCCTCATGGCGCGGGACCGCGAGCTGCCCACGATCTTTCAGCGCCTCAATCAATGGGGCGTGCCGGGCGCCGGAATGCTCCTCGCCACGCTCCTGCCGATGGCGCTCGTGGTTCTTGTGAAAGACATGGCCGGGCTCGCCGATCTTTATGCAGTGGGCGTTGTCGGCGCGATCGCCACCAATCTCGGCGCGACCGCGACTGATTGGAAATTATCGATCAAGCGCTGGGAACGAACGCTGATGTTCGCCACGTTCATCGTTATGGCCGCAATCGAATTGTCGCTGCTCATCGACAAACCGAACGCGCGCTACTTTGCCGTCACGATTCTGGCCGTCGGATTAATTTTGCGTGGGCTCGTCCAGGAACGCCGGCTGAAGAAGCAGGCGAGCACCCACGCGCCGGCCGAAATTTCCGTCCAGATCGCGTCGGAACTGCCGTCGGATGCTCCCACCGCCGAATCAATCCTTTGCGCGATCCGCGGCACCGGACGCACGCTCGATTTCGCTCTGCGTGAGGCACGAGAAACGGGCCGCCGTCTCTATTTGCTCTTCGTGCGCGAGCAGCGCTTTGTGACCGAGGAAGACCGCAATCGCAAATGGATGCAGGATCCCGAAGCGCGGGAAATTTTCGAGGGCGCCAGGTTACAGGCCGTCGATCGTCCGCCGCTTTTCTGCTACGCCGTCAGCGAATCGGCCGCTAACACGATCGCCGATGTCGCTGCGACCCTCGGAGTCTCGCGCCTGATTCTCGGCGCGCCAAATCGTAACGCGCTTGTGCAGGTTCTGCGAGGCAACGTCGTGCGTGAAGTCTCAGACCTGTTGCCGGACGAGATCGATCTCATCGTTTACGCATGAGAGACACTAACCGCGGCCGATCTTTAGCCCTCTACCTCCTGTCTTGAAATTGCCGCTGGAATCCTTGGCCAACGAGGAGCGTCCGCACGCGAGGGCGTGAAGGCCACGCAAATTGTTTCCTGCCTCGAGCGCGGCATCTACTTCCGCGAGGTTGCAGTCCGGGAACGCGATCTTGGTCAATTTCGATTGCCGCGCGGGCAGCGCGAGCCTGTAGGTGACGATGCGTTTCCACAGGCGCGCGTTGAGTCGCAGGCGGTCCCACGTTTTCTCGGCTCCATAAACACTGCCTGAGTCCCGAAGTCTGGCCACGATTTCCCGGTGGAGTCGTGCTTTCGGATGATCGGCGATTTCGGTCGCTGTTTTCATGAAGGAAGCGAGCTGGCGCTGGGGATCGGACCCGGCTCCAGTTGGCTGACGAGGCCTTCGCTTAAAACGTGGTGCGGAATCCGACGGCGACGCCGCGGCCGGCGAGCGGGAGCACTTCCTTCAGGAACGACAAATGATCGCGCGCCTCTTCGTTTGTGAGGTTCGTGCCCTTCACATAAACGTAGTTGTAGGTCGGGCCGGTGCGGAACTTATAGCCGATGCTCGCGTTCAGGAACGTGTAACCCGGCGTGGAAGTTTCGAATGGCGCGACGCGATCCTGCGCATCGACCCGCTGGCCTTCGATGTTCGCATTCCATTTTTCGCTCTCGTAGTTCAGCGACACGGTGTAGCGGAACGTGGTAATACGCGGCAAAGGTTCGCCGGTATCGAGGTCCGTCGCATGAACGTAATCCGCCTGGACCCGCAGGAAGAAATCGTTCGGGTTCTTTTCGGACGCGGAACTTTCATTCCTGGTAATGACGGATTTCGCATCTTTCGGTTCCTGGTTTCGCATTCTGGTGATGGTCAAGGGCAGGAAGTGGAAGTCGACCTTCGCTTCACCCCCGTAGAACTCGGCGGTTTTCGGCGTGTAAACGAACACCGGGAGGCCATCCTCAAAGGTGCCCGTCGGTGTGAAATCGATGAAGCCTTCGTAGCGATTGTAGAAGCCGCTGATGGTGCCGGTGACGCGCCCGGCAGTTCTGCGCAAGCTCACGTCGACGCCGATATTTTTTTCTTCGCTGAGCGTTGGGTCGCCGATGATGAATTGGAACGTCGCGGCGTGCGGCCCGCGCGCGAAGAGCTCTTCCGCGGTCGGCGCTCGCTGGGAGTAGGTGCCATTGACTGCAAGTTGCCAGCTCTCCGCGAAATCATAGAGAACGCCGGCCGCCCCACTAATCGGCAGAAAATTCACATTTTGCTGACTGGGAGAAGTCAGCGAAGTCAGGTCCGGATCACTGCTATCGATATGGACGGATTGATGCTCAACGCGGGCCCCCAATTGGAGTCGCACCTTCCCTAGTTTCAGCTCTTCGAACAGGAATGCCGCAATCTGAGTGGTTTGAGTGGGCTGAAGAAATGCCTCACTACCGAGGACAGACAGTTCCTTGTAGAAAAATTGCCCGCCAATCGAGCCTTCCAAAGGGCCGATGGGTTTATGCACGAGCTCAAGCCGTGAGTCGACGCCGCTGGTACTGAAGGTCGTGCCGACTTCATTGTCGTCGAGCTCCTGGTGTTGGTAATCGGTGTAGACGAACTTCGCGTTCATGGTCGAGAACCACGGGAGTGGATCGACTATTGAGCTCCGCACATTCCATTGACGTTTGTCCACA
>JBEEHI010000083.1:0-6109 GCA_041167305.1 Verrucomicrobiota bacterium | reverse complement strand
TCGAAGAAGTTTACATCGGCGAGACGCTGACCGATCGCGAAGAACACCCGCCGCTCCAGTTTGTCGACATCGATCCACCTACGATCCGGATGCGGATTTTGGTGAACGACTCGCCGTTCGCCGGCCGGGAAGGAAAATTTGTCACAGCGCGCCATGTGAAGGAGCGCCTGGTGCGCGAGACGCGCGCCAACGTCTCGCTCCAGATGAAGGAGACCGAGCTTGCCGGCTCGTTCGAGATCAACGCCCGCGGCGAAATGCAGATCGCGATCCTCGTCGAGCAAATGCGCCGCGAAGGTTATGAGGTCATGGTCTCGCGGCCGGAGGTGATCTTTCAACGCGACGAGAAGGGTGCCCTGCTCGAGCCGTTGGAAAATTTATACGTCGAGGTCCCGAATGAAAATCTCGGCGACGTCATGCAAACGCTGGCTGCGCGCAAGGGCGAGGTTGTGAGCATGGAGCACCACGTGACACGCGTTTCCGTCGAAGCCATTATCCCGACTCGAGGCCTGATCGGTTTCGAAAGCGATTTGGTAAACCTGACTCGCGGCGAAGGATTGATGAGCCATCTCTTTCGCGAATATGCGCCGTTCAAGGGCGAGCTCGAAGGCCGCACCCGAGGTGTGATGATTTCGATGGAAGCTGGCATCAGCAAGGCCTATGCGCTCAACAATATCCAAGCACGCGGGAAACTTTTCGTTGGGCCGCAGGAAGAAATCTATGCGGGCATGATCGTGGGCGAAAATGCTCGCCCGGAAGATCTCCCCGTTAATCCCTGCAAGGCGAAAAATCTCACGAACATGCGCAGCCAGGGCGACGGCAAAGGCATTCAGCTGGAAGCGCCACTCAAGATGACTCTCGAGCGCGCCATCGAATATATCAGCGCCGACGAATTCGTCGAAGCGACCCCGAAATCGCTCCGCCTTCGCAAACGCATCCTGGACCCGACTGCCCGGAAGCGGGCTTCCAATTCCGCCTAGGCCGCGCGGCATTCCATTGACAATAACCGGCCGAGACGGTTTAATTTCCTCGTTAGTTTGCCCCCTCGATAACGAATTCTCTTCGAGGCTCTCCGGTTCTCAAACGAACGCAGGTCTGTCCAGCAACTTACAATTCTCATCTCATGTCGGGACACAGCAAGTGGTCCAAGGTTAAGCGGTTCAAGGGCGCGCTCGATACGAAACGCGGCGCGCTCTTCAGCAAACTTTCCCGGGAGATCACTATCGCGGCCAAGAGCGGCGGCGGCGATCCCGACGGAAACGCCCGGCTCCGCAGCGCCATTCTCTCTGCCCGCGCCCAAAGCATGCCGAACGACAACATCGACCGCGCGATCAAGCGTGGCACCGGCGAAGGAGTGGAGGCCCAGCATTTCGACGAGATCGTTTACGAAGGTTACGCGCCTGGCGGCGTCGCTGTTATTGTAGAGGCCGCGACCGATAACAAGAACCGCACGGCCGCGGAAATCCGGAGCATCTTTACCAAGAACCATGGAAACCTGGCTTCGAGCGGCAGCGTTTCCTACATGTTCCATAAAAAGGGGAGAATCACCGTGCCGCGCGACTCCATTGACGAGGAACGCCTTTTCGAGCTGGCCTTGGAGGCCGGGGCTGAGGAGTTGACAACGGAGGAGGAACAGTATGTTATTACCACTTCCCACGACCAGCTCTACGCAGTAGCTGAGGCGCTCAAGAACGCGGGCGTCGCCACCAGTGGGCAGAAGTTTACTTTTATTCCCGATACGACAGTTCCGGTCCATGAGGAGGCCGTTGCGCTGCAGATCTTGCGCTTGTGCGACAGCCTCGAAGACGACGATGACGTCCAAAACGTCTATTCCAACTTAGATATTCCCGACGAATTGCTGGCAAAATTGCCGGTGTAAAAGAAGCCGCTGGTTGGAAGGGCGGCCACTGCTCCGGCAGCAACGAGATCAATCTCTGTATTTATGAGCGAAGAAAACGATAATCAGCCATCGCCGCAAACCGACACTCAGTCGGATCGTCCGCGGCGTCCACGCCGGCGATTTCCCCGAAGGCATAGCGGTCCCCGCGATCGCGGCTCGCAGGAACAGCAGCAACGCGGCGACCTCAATGGACCCAGCGAACGGGTCGAATCGTCCGTCGGCGATGACACGGGAGGCGCTCCTCGCGCCAATGAAGGCGACCAGCGTGATGAATCGCGCGGCGACGGTGGACCCTCGCAGAACGGCGAGGTGGAGCGCGAGCCCGAATACGGCGACGGCATCATCGAAATCTCCGGCAAAGGCTTTGGGTTCCTGCGCGACGCGAAACGGAACTTCGTCCAGACGCCGAACGACATTTTCGTGACCCCGGAGATCGTGCGCCGCTTTGGCCTGCGGGACGGTATGTGGATTTACGGTGAGACCCGCCGCGGGAATCGCGGGCCACAACTGATTCGGCTCAACAAGATCAACGAGGACGAGCCCACGAAGTATCAGGGGCTGCGGCCGTTCGAAGAGCTGACCACAATCAATCCGAACCGGAAGATCAAGCTCGAGACGGTCCCGGATCGCTACACGACGCGCATCATGGATTTGATGACGCCGCTCGGGATGGGCCAGCGCGGCCTCATCGTCGCGCCGCCGCGCACCGGCAAGACGACGTTGCTCCATCACATCGCAGACGCCGTCGTGAAGAATCATCCGGACATGAAGCTGATCATTCTCCTGGTCGACGAACGGCCGGAGGAAGTCACCGATTTCCGGCGCTCCTGTCCGCAGGCCGAGATCATGGCCAGCTCGAACGACAGCGACATCAAGAGCCACACCCGCATTGCCCAGCTCGCGGTCGAGCGCGCGAAGCGGCTCGTCGAAGCCGGCAAAGATGTCTTCATCCTGCTCGACTCGATCACTCGCACGGCCCGCGCCTTTAACAACGCGATGGGCGGCGGCGGTCGCACCATGAGCGGCGGTATCGACGCCCGCGCCATGGAAACGCCCAGGAAACTATTCTCCGCCGCGCGCAACACGGAAGAAGCCGGCTCACTTACGATCGTCGCCACAGCGCTGATCGATACCGGCAGCCGAATGGACGAGCTGATTTTCCAGGAGTTCAAAGGCACCGGTAACATGGAGATGGTCCT
This sequence comes from Verrucomicrobiota bacterium, assembly GCA_041167305.1. Classification (GTDB taxonomy): domain Bacteria; phylum Verrucomicrobiota; class Verrucomicrobiia; order Chthoniobacterales; family UBA10450; genus AV80. Next base: position 3,013 of record JBEEHI010000083.1, on the reverse strand, counting down.
CGATCGCAAGATCAGCGATCAGCGCATTTATCCGGCTGTGGACATTTTCCTTTCCGGCACGCGGCGCGAGGAGTTGCTCCTCCAACCGTGGGAGCTGGAGAAGATCAATTTGATCCGGCGCGGTCTCGCCGGCCACAAGCCCGGTGAAGCGATCGAGCGTTTGCTAATGTTCGTGAAAAAATTCCCGACCAACGAGCAGATGCTCAAGGGCATCCCCGGATAGTTATTTTCGAATTTCGATTGGCGATTTTCGATTTGGGAAATCGGCAAGCGATCATGCAATCGAAAATCGAAAATCGAGAATCGAAAATTCTGGAAGTCGATTGGGAAGTCCTGCCGCCGGAAGAAAAGCGGAAACGCCAGGGCCTCGAGCCGCTTTTCAAATGGCTCGCCTACATCATGGACGAAGTCGTCCGTGTTCCCGGCACTAAGTTTCGTTTTGGTCTCGATCCGCTGATCGGATTGATTCCCGGAATCGGTGACACGAGCTCGGCTCTGGTCTCCGCCTTCGCCCTCGTTCAGGCCGTTCGGCTTGGCGTCCCGAAGGTCCTTCTCATGCGGATGGCGTTGAACATTCTGGTTAACGAAGTGATCGGCGTTGTCCCGGTCGCCGGCGATGCCTTCTCGTTTTGGTTCAAATCGAATGCGCGCAACTACGAGATCATCAAAACTCACCGGCTCGGTTCCAGTGTGGCGAAGAAGAGCGACTGGCTTTTCGTGATCGGCGTTCTGATCGTGCTCGTGGGCGTTGTCGTTGTCGGAATCGCGCTCAGCTTTCTCGTTCTCGGGGCGATCGTTCGCCTGCTCTCTAGCCACTAGGCGAAATACCGCGAATAGATCGCGCGAATGCCGGCTCGCGCCTCGCGATAGGCTTGCGCAAACGAATTGAGATCCTTCGCTCCGACCCGCAGGGCGAGCTGTTCCTGCCCCGCCTTGTCGGCCGGAAGGATTGAGACGCTCTTGTTTTCCCAACGCCGGAGGACCGATTCAATCGAGCGCAGATATTCGTAATGGTTCCGGAGCGCCTCCGCATCGCTTTTCGCCACGATCCCAGCTTCAGCGAGTGGCTTGAGCGCACCGATCATTTGCGGATTCCAAATGCCGGTGCGCATTTGCAGCGCCTGCACCAGAAATTCCGCTTCGATGATTCCCCCGGTGCCGGTCTTGAAATCCAGATCATCGGAAGAGCTGCCCCTGTCACGCTGGATGCGTTGCAGCATTGCATTGATCTGGACGAATAGATCTGGACGCTGGCCCGCCGTTCGCCAAACCCGCTGGGCGAGCTCTATGAATTCATTTTGGAGCGGACCCGCGATCGGACGCGCGCGCGTGAGCGCCTGTGCTTCCCAAAGCTGCCCGCGCGTCTGGTAGTAGGTTTCGTAAGCCGTGAGCGAGCAGGAGAGAATTCCTTTTTCGCCGTCCGGGCGGAGCCGCGCGTCGAGCGTCCAAATGCTTCCTTCGCCAGTCGGCTGCGCCATCGCCACCATCAAGTGCTGGGCGGCGCGCACATCTTCGCCCACGAAAACCACGTCCAGGTCCGCGCCGTACCCGATCTCCGAACCGCCGAATTTTCCCAGCGCAATAATGGTGAGGTCGCTCTCGCTCCCGCGCAATCGGTTTACAAAAACCACGCACGCTTCCGCCAGAGCCGAATGTTCGGCGAGAACCGAAGAGAGCGGCGCGAGCCCGAGGATATCGCGAAGGAAAATGCGCAGGAGTTGGGTCTGCCGGTACGCCCGCAGGAGATCGAGCGATTCTGCGCCGATGTCGAGGGCTGCAAGTCGCTCGAGATGATAGGCAAGATCTCCCTGGCGATCGAGCATTCCCGGTTGCGTGATTTCTTCGAGCAACGGCGGCCGCCGAATGAGCAGGTCGCCCGCGTGCCGGCTGCCGTCGAACGTTTTCACGAGCAGCTCAAGCAGCTTTGGGTTCACCACCAGCAACTCAAAAAGCATGCTCCGCAAACCGTAGGCTTCGACGAACCGGATGAACTGATTCAACGCCATATCGGGATCGGCGGCCCGTTCGAGCCAGCGAAACAAGAGCGGACGCAGGTTCCGCCAGACCTGGCGCGTCCGCGGCGCGACATGAAATCCGCCCGGGGCTTTCGCCAGGTTCGCCAGCGATTTCGCCGCCGTTTTTTCATCGCGAAAAATGCTAAGATTTTCCGAGGAAGCCTGGGTGGCTCCGGTCGGTTCGGAAATCACCCGGCGGAAAATCGTCCGCACTTGCCGCATATGTTCGCGTAACGCGGCGTTGAATTCTTTCGGCGTCGCAAAACCGAGGCTGCCCGAGAGGCGGCGCAGAGCATCCGAGTTTTCCGGGACGGTGTGCGTTTGCTGTTCCGCTTCGATTTGAAGCCGGTGCTCCACGCTGCGGAGAAAACGGTAGGCCGTTTCCAGGACGCGCGCCTCCTCATGCGGGAGCAGCTCCAGGTCCGCCAGGACCGGCAGGACTTTTAAAGTGCTGGTCTCCTGGAGAAAGGCGTGTCGCGCGCCATGCAAAAGTTGCAACGCCTGCACCACGAACTCGATCTCGCGAATCCCGCCCGCGCCCAGTTTCACGTCGCGCCCAATGTTTTCATGGCCGACGATGTCGCGCTCGATCCTTCGCTTGATGCTGCCGATTTCCTCCAGCACATCCCGCGTTGGGCTCTTCGGAAAAATGAACGGCTGATGTTGCCGGAGAAATTCGTAGGCCAGCTCGCGGCTGCCCGCGATGCCGCGCGCTTTGATCAACGCGAGCCGTTCCCAAGTCTCGCCAAACCCAGCGTAATAATTTTCCATGCTGTCGATCGACCTGGCGAGCGGTCCCGCTGTCCCCTCCGGGCGCAGACGCAAATCGATCCGAAAAAGCGCACCTGCCGGATCGTGGGCCGCGAAGGTTTCAATTATTTTCGCGCCGAGCTGATTGAACCATTCGTGATAAGTCAGGTTCGCCGAAACCTGTCCCTCTTCGCCGTAGACGAAGATCACGTCGATATCGGAGCTGTGGTTCAACTCGCGGCCGCCGA
>JBEEHI010000082.1:0-13090 GCA_041167305.1 Verrucomicrobiota bacterium | reverse complement strand
GACTCTTCGATTATGAGCTTGTCCGTCTTTACGCGCTTCACTCCGTCATCGCGCACGAAAGCGCCGGCGACATGGGTGTGGCCGAAGAAGCAGACGGTGGTGTGCTGGTAGGTAAAACTCGCGGCGGCGTCGAGGGTGTTGAAGACGTAACCCCATTGCTCCGGCGTATCGAGCGTGGCGTGGACAATCGTGAAATCGCGCACCTGCCGCAACAAGCGCAGATCGCGCAGCCACTGCTTGTCTTGTTCGTTTAGATGTTCGCGCGTCCAGTTGATCGCCATTTCGGCGAGCGGATTGAAATCGCGGGTCGATTCTTCCAGCGATGCCTGCTCGTCGTGATTTCCTTTTACGACCGGACACTCCAGCTTCTGGACGATCTCGACGCACTCGTGCGGATTCGCGTTATAGCCGACGACGTCGCCGAGACAGACGTAATCGGTGCAATCCTGTTCGCGCGCATCAGCCAGGACGGCCTCGGTCGCTTCAAGATTGGCGTGCAGATCGCTAAGAATGGCAAAGCGCATAAACCGGGAGGGGACAATTAGTCGGGTATCCGCTGATCTGGCGGAATGTCCAACTTAATTTCGAGTTCCTTCAAATGGCGAAGCAATGTCGGCAGCCGTTCCTGTTCGCCGGAGTCGTAAAGGGCGCGCAGTTGCGCGTAGGCATCGCGTTCGCGACCGGCGCATTGCGCGAGCTCGTAGGCGGCGAATCGGCGTGTGTAACGGTGGGCGCCGGGCAGCGCCGCTGCTTTCGCGAAAAACTCCGAGGCGTGCTCGTGGTCTTCGTATTTGTCGCGGTAAAGCCGGGCCAGCGCTTCATAGAGTTCGGGACGTTCCGGATTATTTTTAATCCCGCGCTCGAGAAACTCTTTGCCGAGCTGCAAGTACTCGCGAGCGGCTTTGACGCGAAGCGCCAGCCGCGGCTGGGCCGGGTCGTTCATCGCCGCCGTGCTCGCGTTCCAGGCCATGTGCCACGCCGCCATGTCCCAAAACAAAACCGCGCGCGGCTGCAGCGTCGTGACCTGGCGGGACAAAAAAAGGACGCGGCCCCACTCCGTCCGTTCCCAGGCCACATGCGCCTGGATAAAAAGTCCGTCTGCGATCAGCGAGCGGAAACCGCTCAGTGCGGCGACAAACCCGAGCTGGCCCAGTTGTTCGCGCAGATCGAGATTGAAATTCACGGCGCGGAAATGCAGCTCGCGTTGTGTTTCCGAGAGCGCGTGTTCCATCGGCAGGCGCGCGGCGCCGAAAAGCAAAACACTCAGGATCACGGCGGCCGCTCGCATCATAATTCCTTCCGATAAAATACGGTCCAGGCCAGGGCCAGATAGAAGCTGCAATAGAACAGCCCCATCGCGATCGTTTTCAGCAAGAGCACGGGCGGGATGGCGTTTCCGGCCACGACATCGTCGGTCAGGTTGAACAATTGCAGGTCGGGGAAGATCAGCGCTACGAGAGCGAGAAAAGTTTTCGTGAACATTCCGGCGCTGTTGGTTTGCATCCAGTATTCGCGCGCGATCGGCTGGAGATGACCAATGAAATAGACGAACGCCATCACGATGGTGGTGAAGATCGTGCTCGTGGCGAAGGTCGAGATGAAAAGGGTGAGCGCGGCGAGGAGACATCCCTTCGCGTAGATGACAGCGATGCCGGAAAACAGATTCACGTTGAAGGCGGACGCGCGCACAAGGCGCAATGCGTCGGCGCTTTGCTCGACGGGTGCCGCGGCCATCTGGCGCGCCGTTTCGTTGAGCACGCTTTGTTCGCGCAACAGCAGGACCGCGAAAAAGAGCGCGCTCATCGCGAGGAGGCTGAGCGCGAGAAGCAGCAACACGCCGAGCAATTTTCCGGCGAGATACTCGAATCGCGAAACCGGTTTCGCCAGGACGGTGTAAGCGGTGCGGTCCTCGATGTCCTGCGGCAGCAGGCGCGCCGTTGCGATCACCGCCAGCAACGACGTGAAAATGCTCATCGCGCCAAGCGCGATGTCCTTCAGCACTTGGAATTCCTGCTGGAAAGTCATCCGGGCCAGGAAGACCGAGCTGCCGATCAAGAGCAGCGCGAAGAGCAGGAGCACGTAAAAGATTTTCAACCGCGTCAGGCCGGTGAAGGTGTTGCCGGCGATCGCGGTCATCCGCGAAAACGAGAAGGCGCGATGGCGGAAATCACTCATCGGCGTTTCTGTCCTGCGCTTCGGTCGCTTCGAGAAATAATTGTTCGAGGGAAGCGCACGGCCGGCCGCGTTCGATCACGCGCGCCCCGGATCGCGCCGCCAAATCACCGATCGCCTCGAGCAGGTCGGGCCGGGCATTCTCCAGAATGAACTGGGTTTGGTTCTCCACTCCCAGCAGTTCATTCAGCGCGCCTTCGCGAACGAGGACTCCATTCGCCAGGATCCCAACCCGATCGCAAATCTCCTGGACCTGCCCGAGCAAATGCGACGAGAGGAGGACGGTGACGCCGCGGCTTTTTAATTTCAGGATCAGGTCGCGAATCTCTCTCGCGCCTGCCGGATCGACGCCTGCCGTCGGTTCGTCGAGGACGAGCAACGCCGGTTCCTGGATCAGGGCCTGGGCCAGCCCGATCCGTTGCAGCATTCCCTTAGAATAACCGGCCAGCCGCCGCTTTCGCGCACTCGTTAGGCCAACAAGGGCCAGCATTTCCTCGACGCGGTCTTTCAAGGCCGCGCCTCGGAGTCCACAAAGTTTTCCGTAAAAGCGCAACGTCTCTTCGCCGGTCAGAAATTTGTAGAAGTAGGGGCTCTCCGGCAGGAAACCGACGGATTCCCGGCTGGCCACTTGATCGCTGTCGCGTCCGAAGATTTTCGCCTGGCCGCGCGTCGCCGGGACAAGACCGAGAATGATTTTCAGGGTCGTGCTTTTGCCCGAACCGTTCGGCCCCAGCAGTCCGTAGATTTGCCCGGCTGCGACCTCGAGGTTCAGATCTCGCACCGCGACGACAGACCGCCGCTGGAACGGAATCGGAAAAACTTTTGTAATGCCAGTGAGAGCGACGGCGGTTCCCGCCTTTGCTTCGCTACGGCGTGGCAAGTCAGTCATGCCGGATTTCGAAGCCGCGAAAGGCGGGCGGATTGGGCAGCGGCGTTTCGCTGTGCTTCCTAATATGCGCGCGCAGCTCGCTTTGCAGGATGGCCTCGAGAAAGGCGCGGACTTCCTCCTCATCGCCGGCGGCCTGGAGTTCCACGCGGCCGTCGCGGAGATTGCGCACGGAACCGGTAACGTCGAAACCCTTTGCGACGTTCCTCACCGACCAGCGAAAGCCGACGCCCTGGACATTGCCTTCGTAAAAGACCTGAACGGATGCCGTCATGCATCCGAAGATTGCTGCGCCTCTGCTCCGGCGGCAACGCCGTTTATTGCTCCGGTGCGGGAAGGGGGAGCTCGGTGGGTGGCAGATCTTCCGGCGGGGGAATCAGGCGCGGATCGTTCGAGTTCAGATTGAATTGTTCGACCGCCGGCTGAGTGGATTGCGTTGCGAGCGGATCAGTTTTCGGCGCAGTAACCGAAGCGAGAAGCGCGGGCGATGCCGGGCGGATTTCTTCGCTGGAGACATATCCCTGCTCGCCCGTGGCCACCACTTCGACTTTGCTGTAACCGAAGGAAGGGCGAATCAATTTCACCACGGCATCTTTGGAAAGAGTGCTGTCTGGAGTCACACCCGCTCGTGGTCCGTGCCGGAAAAACGGCGCTGATTCTACCGAAACAACGAAAAGTTTGCCGTCGCGTTTCGTCGTGGTCGTCGTCGTTACCGCAGGCTTGTTCGTACTGGCGCACCCGCTGATGAAGATCGCCAGCAGGGCCGCCGCAGGGAGGAGTCGAGAGTAATTCACGCCGCGAATTTAAGCACGTGGCGCGCCACGGTTACTTGTAGGAATAGACCAGGCAAACCGTGGACGGTTCGCCTTCCACACTGACCGCCACAAAATATTGGCCGCTGGTTGTCGGCGAAAACCCGGCCGATGCGCGTTCGCCTTCGCTGTAATTCTCGGTCGTCAGCGGCTTGCCGCTTTCGTCGTAGAGATCGACCGCGATCTTTTTCGCCTTGGCGTTCGCGGCCGCGGCGGAAAACCAATACTGGTTCCCCGCGTACAAGTTCACCGCGATGAGGGCGCGCTCGGACGGCTTGATCTGTCCGGCACAATGACCGTCGCGCAATTTGAAACCTTCGTTAGAGAACGCTCCGGTTAGGTCGAGTACCTGCTTGTGCGCCTCGACTTCCTCGTCGGTTTCCGCCCAGACAAACGCGGCCACGGCGAAGAAGGTCAGCCCGGCAAGAATCAGCCCGCGCTTTTTCATTTCGCGTCCCCCTTGCTCTGGACCTCTTCCATTAACTTCGTCACCGCTGCATTCAGCTTCTTTACTTCGTCGAGGGTCGGGCCCTTGCCGGATTGGAACGTGACTAGTTTTTCCACGGCGGTTAGCTGATCGCTCACGCTCTTGACCAGCGGCTCCGCCTTCAAATCCATGCTGATGTCGTTCAGCTTGCTGTGCATGAAGCTGACCACCGCCGGCTGGCGCAGCACTTTCGCGCTCTGCTCATCGTAATTTTTGATGACCGCCGCGCTGACCGCCTGCGTCCCGCGGATCCAGCCACCGAGGCTGACCAGGATGACGAGGTCCTGGTCGCGGTGGGATTGCATGGAAGCCTTCACTTCGTTTTGCGTCGCTTCGAGTTCTTCGTGGAGCGCGTCCCATTCGCTGTTCTCGGCGAATTCATTGATGCTGTTGCCGCGGCTCAGCACGTTCTCACTGACGCCCAGCGCCTTCGCCAGCTTGACGATGTCGGTACCGATGTTTTTCACCTGCTGGCTGTCCTGCGCCTCGACGGCGATAAAACCGTCCGCGATGAGGCCGCCGAGATTGAGTGCGATCTGTCCCCGGTTGCGGTAGGTGGTCGGAATCGGCGTCCGATATTGCCCGGCCCAATCCGGCTTGCCTGGTTTTTCGAGCGCGGCGAAAAGCTCGCCCGGGGTGGGGATGGTAAGCGAATCCGTCTTGATGGCTTTAGCCAGTTGATCCTGCGAGAGCGGTGCCGGCTCCGCCGCGAACGCGATCGTCCCGCAGGCAAGGAGAGCCACCGCTCTAGTCGCGATCCCAAATCTCATGTGAGCCAGACTATCCGCGCGCGCGGAGGTTTGCCAATGGGAATGTAAGCGGCCGCAGCACAGGTTGGAGACGGCCTGCCCTCAGGCCATTTGGTATCGGCGCGGTCTCGGACGGCCTGAGGGCAGGCCGTCTCTGGAAAACACGTTGCACGCGCAGGGCAAGGTGATGTAATCCTGCCTCTATGTCGCCGACCAGCATTGCCAGGATCAATGCGCGCGAGATTCTCGATTCGCGCGGGAACCCCACGGTCGAAGTAGATGTGCATCTGGAAAGCGGCGCGATGGGGCGCGCGGCGGTGCCGAGCGGCGCGAGCACGGGAGAGCACGAAGCCTGGGAGCTGCGCGACGGCGACAAGAAGCGTTACGGCGGTAAAGGCGTCAGAAAGGCAGTCCGCGCGGTGACGGGAACAATCGCTCCAGCGATTGCGGGCTGGGACGCGCTCGAGCAGGCGAAGATCGACGAAAAATTGATCGCGCTGGACGGGACGCCGAACAAAAAGAATTTGGGCGCGAATGCGCTCCTCGGCGTTTCGCTGGCGACTGCGCATGCGGCCGCGGCCGCCTCGAAGGTTTCGCTCTTTCGTTATCTCGGCGGCAATTCAGCCCGCACTTTGCCCGTCCCGATGATGAACATTCTCAACGGCGGCGCGCATTCCGACGCGCCGATCGATTTCCAGGAGTTCATGATCATGCCGAAAGGAGCGCCTTCCTTTCCGGAAGCGCTGCGCTACGGCGCGGAAGTTTTCCATGCGTTGAAGGGAGTGCTGCACGATCGCGGTCTTTCGACAGCAGTCGGCGACGAAGGCGGTTTCGCGCCGAAACTGGATTCTGCCGAGGACGCTCTCGATTGCATCGGACTCGCGGTGGAAAAAGCGGGCTACAAGTTCGGCGAGCAGATCTTCGTCGCGCTCGATCCGGCCGCGTCCGAGTTTTTCGACGCGGAGCAAAACGCCTACGTCTTCAAGAAATCCGATGGCTCGAAGCGGACGGCGGAAGAGCTGGTCGATTATTACGAAACGTTGTCGCGCCGTTTCCCGATTATCTCGATCGAGGATGGCTGCGCGGAAAATGATTGGGACGGCTGGAAGAAACTGACGGAGCGCCTCGGGAAGAAAATCCAGCTCGTAGGCGACGACCTTTTTGTGACGAACGTCGAGTTCCTGCGCAAAGGCATTCTGCAAGGCGTCGCCAATTCGATCCTGATCAAGGTGAACCAGATCGGCACGCTCACCGAAACGCTCGCAGCAATCGATCTCGCGACGAAAAACAATTACACCGCGGTGATCAGTCATCGGTCCGGCGAGACGGAAGACACGACCATTGCCGACATCGCGGTCGCGACGAATGCCGGGCAGATCAAGACCGGGTCGCTCTGTCGGACCGACCGGGTTGCCAAGTACAACCAGCTGCTGCGGATCGCCGAGGAACTTGGTGACAACGCGGTTTACGGCGGTAAGATGCGCTAGTGGAAAATCCGAGTTACGGCGATTTCCGCGAACGACGCGAAGCCACCGTCTGGCAGCGTCTCAACAGCGTCCTCCGCGTTCTGCTCCTGGTCGCGGCCATCCTGGTGGTGGTCAGTTTGTTTTTGCCTCTCTACAAGAAGTTGGGGCAAGGCCAGACGGAAAATGAGAACCTGCAAAGCCAGGTAAACGATCAGAAAATCCTGCTCGCGCGCCAGACCCGGGAAGTGAATCTGCTCAGGACCGATCCGGGGTATCTCGAGACGATGGCGCGCGACAAACTCGATTTGATGAAGGAAGGCGAAACGATTTTCCGCCTCGAGCCCCAGGCGGCGCCGAAGAAGTAAGGCCTCGCAGCTTGTAGCCACTGCCCTGTGGGCCGTCTTCTCTTCCCGCAGCGCAATTCACAACGGCCCACAGGTCCGTGCCTACACCGTTGAAGTTTGCGCCTGAAGGCAAAACGGCGCTAAATTCACTTCATGGCTACCGAAGTTCCGGTGATCGAACCAGAAGCACTCCAATCGCGCGTGCGCGAATTGCGGAGGTTTCTTTGACGTCCCGAAACTAGAAAGCCAGCTCGCCGCTCTCGAAGAGCGCATGTCCGCGGCCGATTTCTGGTCGAACCGCGAGCGGGCCCAAGGCAGCGTCGAGGAAGTATCGCGCGTGCGTTCGCTCCTGAATCCGCTGCGCGAACTCGAACGCGCCGTTGCGGATTTCGAAGCGCTGCGCCAGCTCGCGGCTGAGGAATCCGATCCGGCCCATCGCGCGGCAGCTGAAAAGGAAGTCGCGACCGAGCAGGGGCGCCTCATCCACCAACTCGAAGAATTCGAGCTGCGGCAGTTTCTTTCCGGCGAGAACGATCGCGCGAATGCCTTTTTGACCATTCATTCCGGCGCGGGTGGAACGGAGTCGTGCGACTGGGCCGACATGTTGTTGCGCATGTACCAGCGCTGGATCGAGCGGAGCGGTTTCACTTCCCAAACCATCGATGTGCAGACGGGCGAAGAAGTTGGGATCAAATCGACGACGCTGCTGGTGCAGGGCGAATATGCCTACGGCTATCTGAATCCGGAGCGCGGCGTCCATCGGCTCGTGCGCATCTCGCCCTTCGACGCGAACAAGCGGCGGCACACTTCGTTCGCGAGCGTCGACGTTGTGCCGGAGATCGCGGACTCAGCGCCGATCGATATCAATCCGGCCGACATCGAAGTGGACACATTCCGCGCCGGCGGCAAAGGCGGCCAGAACGTGAACAAGGTGGAGACCGCCGTGCGAATCGTCCACAAACCAAGCGGGATCGTCGTGGCGTGCCAGGCGGAACGCAGTCAGGGGCGCAATCGCGAGCTGGCGATGAAAATGTTGAAGGCGAAGCTGTACGAGATCGAGCAGGACAAGAAACGGGCGGAGATCGACCGGCAGTACGGCGAGAAAGGCGACGTGGCCTGGGGCAGCCAGATCCGCTCTTACGTTTTCCAGCCGTACCAGATGGTGAAAGACCATCGGACTGGCGCGGAAACGAGCGACGTTCAAGCGGTGATGGATGGCGATATCGATCTCTTCATCCAGGCGAAACTGCGCGGGCAAAAGGCGAAGAAGGGCGAGGGGAAGGAAGAGATTTAGAGTCCTGCTCGTGCTCGTGATCCTGATCCTTCAGGCAAAGCATCGCCCGCTCCCAGGATCAGGAGCATGATCATGATCAGGAGCAGGAACAATTTACGGCGCCGGGCTTAGATCGTAAATCTCGACGAGACCAACGCCGGTTGCACCGTTGAAGCCGCGGACGATGGCGGTGTAGTTGCCGGGGTTCAGCGTCACCTGCAACGCCGATTCGACGGGCTGGGTCGGCGCCAGGTTTTCCGATTGAATTTGCGCCGCTTTCGGATGGTCTCCCCAATTGTTATTGGAATCCACCAGGTTGCCCGACGCATCCCGCAGCTCCACCATCGGATCGGGTAGCCCGCCGGAAACGCCGGCCGCGGCCAGGGACGGACCGATGGCGCGCACCACGACGTCCTTCGTCTGGTTCCCGCCGACGATAAATCCACCGATTAGGAGATTGCCTGACGTCACCGGCCCGCGGGTGGAAATGTTTCCGGCGCGTCCCCCGGTCGTGTGCAGATCGTAAAGCTCGATCAACCCCGTTCCGGTCAGGTTGCCGTCGCCATTATCGAAGGAGCGGAGAAGCACCGTGTAGCTGCCCGGATTCAACGTCGCCAGGATCGCGGACTCGCGGCTATTCGACGGATCGAGATGATAACTCGCAATCGTGCTCGCCCACGAATCATCGACCCAGTCGTCGCTCTCCGCGATCGTGCTGGCGCCGCTGTGCAATTCGATCACCGGATCCTCCAGCGCGTTGTTGATGCCGAGAGCCGGCAACGAGCCGCCAATGCCACGCAGGACCACTGTGGCCGGCTGCGATCCCTGGATGATGAACCCGCCGATGACCACGTTATTGCCCGTGCCGACAAACGCGCGCGTCGATAGATTCACCAGATTCGACGCCGGGACCGAACTGAGGAAGGCCGGGCCGCTGTCGTAAATATTGTGCGCCCCATCGATGTCGTCTTGTCGCAGCGAATCGACCGAACTGATATGCGAATTCATGATCGCGCTGACCGCTTGCTTTGGATTTGCCTCGTCCGGATGATCCAGGCCGAGAACGTGACCGAACTCATGCAACGCCACTCGATGAAAGTCCATAAGGTCCCCGTCTCGCATGAGAGCGCCGCGGTAGGAGTCCCAACTATAAGCGGAATTGAAAACTACATCCGCTTCGATCAGGTGAGCGTCCCGCGGCGAGACCAGCGTCACCGCGAGCACGCCGCTGCCGAAGGTGTCGCCATAGATCGTGGTCGACATGGTGACGGAGGTGTTGGCATCGACACCCGAGGGCGGCAGCGGGGAATTCTTGATGGGCTGAAACTTCATGTGAGCCAGGTACTGGTTCCACGTATTGAGCGCGTCCTCGGCCGAGTCGTTCAGGGTGGCGAAACCGTCCTGGAAAGGGCCAAAGGGATAATCGATCGACAAATAGACGCGTACCGTCCGGTTCTTGTTCCACTCGACTGCGATACCGCCGTAAATTTCCCGCACGAACGCGCGGGCGCTGGACACGGCGAGAAAGGCGGCCGCCAGGGTAAGAAAAAGCTTCTTGTTCAAGAGGAGTTTTTCGAGGAAGAGCGCGAAAATTACCTCAATTTCGGGTTTCTACAAGGCGGAGCCGTGCTTTCGCATCAAATTTTCCGCCGTTGAATTTCCGGCAGCAATCGAGGCAGGCGATGGTGCGTTTGAGTCGCCGGACGCGGGGGAAATCCTTGCCGCATCGGGAACAGCGATAGAGGAACCGGCGGGCGCGTTGTTTGACCGGGAAGGGCAGAGTATGGCAGCGCGCTTCGTCAGCAATATCGAGATCAAGACAGGCCTTGCGCCAGGCCGCGCCATGTGGCGGAATGCGCCGCCGGCCCGCGCGGAATTGGGCCAGCAAATGGGCCAGCTCATGGCGAAGGGTGCGATCAATCTCGGCGGCATCGTGTTCGCGCAGGCGAGGGTTCAGCGAGATCAGGTTCCGGCGCGAATCGGCCCGGCCCGCCGCGCTGAAGAGTCGCGCATTCCACTCCACGTGGACCTCGCGGGCGAGTTCGTCGGCGCCGAGTGGCGACAGGATTTCCCGGGCGGTCGCTTCCAAAGCGGAATCGCGTCCGAGAACCACTGGCGAAAACGCCGGCGGAAAGACCAGGTCGAGCTGCTTAAACAACTGCATAAGATTCGTCATGGCGCTCCGACCTTGTTGATCGAATGCGATTGATGACGCGAGCGACGGTTGCCCCGGCGCGATCGATTTCCTGTTCTGTCGTCTCACGGCCTAACGAGAAACGCACGGCCGCACCCGCCAGCTCCGCGGACAGACCCATGGCGAGCAACACGTGCGAGGCCACCACCGATCCAACCATGCAGGCCGACCCACTCGAGGCGCAGACGCCTTCCAGGTCGAGCGCCATCAAAATCGTTTCCGAGCTCAGGCCGGGGAAGCTGACGTTGAGCGTATTAGCCAGCCGATCGGGAACATCGCCGTTCTGGATCGCATCCGGACAGGTGCCCTTAATCTGCGACCACAAACGATCGCGCAAAATCTCTTCGCGCTCCTGTTCCTGCGTTCGATTGCGCAACATAAATTCCGCCGCGGCCGCCATCCCGGCGATCGCGGCCACGTTCTCGGTCCCCGGTCGCCGTTGATTTTCGTGGGCGCCGCCAAATTGCAGCGCCTCGATCGACACGCCGGCGCGCAGATAAAGCAGGCCGGCGCCTTTCGGCCCATAAAATTTGTGCGCCGCGAAACTCGCCGCTGCGCAGCCGCTCTCTTCCAGGTTCGTTTCCACTTTGCCGAACGACTGCACCATGTCGCTGTGGAGTAGGACACCGCGCTCGTGACAAAGTCGCGCCAGTTCCGCCATCGGCTGGAGCACACCGGTTTCGTTGTTCGCCGTCATGATCGAAACCAGAATCGTGTCGGCGCGAATCGCGCGCGCCAATTCATCCGGATCGATCAGGCCCTGTCGATCCACCCGCAGGAACGTGACGTCGAACCCTTCGCGCTGACCCAGATGTTCGAACGCGTTGAGGACGGCGTGGTGTTCCGTGCTGGCACAAATGAAATGGCGGCCGCGGGTCGCGTGGGCACGAGCGAGACCAAGCACGGCGAGGTTATTCGATTCCGTTCCGCTGCCCGTGAAAATCAACTCGTGCGGTTTCGCGCCGAGCAACTCCGCCAGCAAATCGCGCGCGTCATCCACGCCGGCCCGGGCTTCGCGCCCAGCCACATGCACGCTCGACGGATTGCCGTAATGCCGGCTGAGAAAAGGCTCCATCGCTTCGCGCGCCGCCGGGCAGAGCGGCGTGGTCGCGTTGTAATCGAGATAAATCATCGCGGTTCGCTACGCGCTGAAATCTTTCGCGCCCGCGCGGCGCTTCGGCAGGATTTGCAGTTGCTTCTCCTCGTAATAAACGAGCGAATCCGGCGGCACGCTCTGGATCAGGAACACGTTTCCGCCAATGGTGCTCCGCGCGCCGATCACGGTTTCGCCCCCGAGCACAGTCGAGTTCGGATAGATCGTCACGTCGTCTTCCAAAGTCGGATGACGTTTCCCGCCTTTCTTGATTTTGCCATGCTCATCTTTCAGGAAGCTGCGCGCCCCCAGGGTCACGGCGTGATACAACTTTACCCGAGCACCGATCTCGCAGGTTTCTCCCACCACCACGCCGGTCCCGTGATCGATGAAAAAATGCGGACCGATTTTCGCGCCCGGATGAATATCGATCCCCGTGCGGGTGTGGGCCCATTCCGTCATCAGCCGCGGAATCAGCGGCACCTTTTTTTCGTAAAGAAGATGCGCCATGCGCTGGATCGCGATCGCTTCGATCGCCGGGTAGGCGACGATCACTTCCTCGTAACTGGTCGCTGCCGGATCACCTTCGTAAGCCGCGTCGACATCGGTCCAGAGGACCTGGCGCAAGCGGCCCAGCTCCGACATGAACCAGTTGAGGATCTCGTCTGCCTTCGCATCGGCAGCGTCGCGGTCGAGCTCGTTGAAGCTCTTGGAAATCTCGGGCTTCATCCGGGCATGGAGGCGCCGGATGCGGCTCCGGGTTACATCCGGCAGATCGCTCGAATCGACGAGCGGCTCTCCGTGGAATCCTGGGAACATCAGGCTCATCAGGTCCACGCAAGCTGTTTCGATCGCGGGCCGCGAGGGGAGCATCGCCGCAGCGTCGAGATAATTGATGCCGCCGCTCTCGGTGTAAGTGCGGAGCAGTTCAGCAGCGGCGTCATTCGTCGGCGAGTCCATGGACCGAAAACTATGCGACGGCTGCGGGCGCAATGGAAACGGAAACTACGTTTGCGAATTATCTCGGCGGCGCAGGCTGAACCTAGTATCTCGACGCGATCATGAGATTCCTGCGCAGCCTGCATCTTTATCTCGGTTGTCTGTTCGCGCCGATGCTGATCTTTTTCGCGGTCACGGGTTCGTGGCAGCTCTTCAACTGGCACGAGTCGAAGAGGGACAAGACATATACGGCGCCGCCCGCGCTGGCCGCGCTTTCGTTCATCCACAAGGACGCCCACATTCCGGGTACGCCCGGACGGCAGCCGACCCCGCTCCGTTATTTCATGCTCGCGACTGCATTCGGCCTCGTCGCGACCGCGCTTGTCGGGATCATCATGGCGTATCGTTTCAGTCAGCGACCGATGGTGGCTACGATTTGTTTACTGCTCGGAATCGCACTGCCCGGTTTGCTGCTCTGGGTTTATCGATAGCACGTTCTTCTGTAGCCGCTTCGCATAGCGAAGCGGCTACAGAAGATCAAAAATCCGCGCACGACATTGTTGCGACGCGTTCTAAATTAGTAACTCGCCGCATGAGCTCCTTCGAAATAACCGGCGTGCCCGTGGACGAACTCAACGTTTTTCTCGCCGGCGCGCATCCCGATCCGTTCCGGAT
>JBEEHI010000081.1:0-5806 GCA_041167305.1 Verrucomicrobiota bacterium | reverse complement strand
AATTTCGACATTGAGGATTACGCGTTCGTGAACTTCGCGGCGGAATACGAGATCAATAAATGCGTGTCGGTTTTCGCTCGCGTGAATAATCTCACGGACGAGCGGTATTCCGAGGTCTTCGGTTTCCCGGCCTTGGGACGGACCGCGTTCGCGGGATTCAAGGTGCGGTTCTAGCAACGGCTCTTCTGTAGCCGCTTCGCTGTGCGAAGCGCGAGAGGGACGTGGCGATGGCTCGCACGCACTGACGTCGCCCGCAGGGCGACGGCTACAGAAGAGTAGTGCGGCAGTAGCTGCCTTGAATATATGTCCGCTTTCTGGTACCGGCAGTGGGTGAACCCGCTGCTCTACGCGTTGATTGGATTGATCGCGGGCGCGGGAATTGTCGCGGTCGTCTTCGCCCTGGCGCGCCGTGACCGAAAGGACGACGCGGAGCTGATCAACCGCCTCGAGCTGCTGGAGCGGGCCCAGGAGCGGGGCGAGCGGCTGATTCGCGAGGAAATGGCGCGGGGCCGGGATGAAAACGCAAACGCGGCCAAGACCCAGCGCGGCGAGCTGACGGCGTCGCTCGAAAGCGTGCGAGGCATTGTCGATCTGCGCTTGAAACAGTTGCAGGAGGACAACACGGGGCAGCTCGAAAAGATGCGCGCCACGGTGGACGAAAAGTTGCAGGGCACATTGGAGAAGCGGCTCGGTGAATCGTTCAAGCTGGTGAGCGAACGCCTCGAGCAAGTGCACCAGGGCCTCGGCGCGATGCGACAACTGGCCAGCGATGTCGGCGGTTTGCAGAGGGTCCTCGCGAATGTGAAAACGCGCGGCGGCTGGGGCGAAGTGCAGCTGGGGAATCTGCTCGAGCAGGTCCTGACCGCGGATCAATTCTCGCGGAACGTGCAGACCCGCGAGGAAAGCGGCGAGCGCGTCGATTTCGCGATCAAGCTGCCCGGCGATGAAAACGGTGCGCCAGTCTGGCTGCCGATCGATTCGAAATTTCCGACGGAAGATTACCAGCGACTGCTCGCGGCCCAGGACAAGGGCGACGTGGACCTCATCGATAGCGCGATGAAAGGCCTGGAAACGCAATTGAGAAAAAGCGCGAAAGATATTTGCGGCAAATACATCAACCCGCCCCGCACGACCGATTTTGCGCTGATGTTCCTGCCGACGGAAGGGCTCTTCGCCGAGGCGATCCGGCGGGTCGGATTGGTGGAACAGGTGCAGCGCGATTGCCGGGTGATCTTCGCCGGGCCGACGACGCTGGCGGCGTTACTGAACAGTTTGCAGATGGGATTCCGCACCCTGGCGATCCAGAAGCGTTCGAGCGAAGTCTGGAATTTGCTGGCCGGGGTGAAGACGGAGTTCGGAAAATTCGGCGAAGCGTTATCGAGCGTGAAGGAGAAGCTCGAGCAGGCCGCGCGGAAGATGGAAGACGTCGATGTCCGCTCGCGCGCGATCAGCAAGAAGCTGCGCGACGTGGAAGGATTGCCGGACAATCCCCAGCCGCTGCTGCCGGAATTGCTGTCGGGAGACGACCTTTAATATCGGAAATGGAGGGCGGAGCGCTGCGACGCCGGATTGAAGTGAGGTTTACCGTTCTGCCCCCTGCAGGCTCGCAGCGCTCGCCCCTCCATTATTTCAGCGCCTACAGCACTTCGTCCCACTTCGCTTTGTCCTTGAGCATGACCTCGCGCAGCAGGCGGATGGGGAGCATGCCGTGGTTGAGCAGCTCGTCGTGGAATTTCTTGAGCGAAAAGGCATCGCCTTCCTGCGCCTTGTAATCGTCCCGCAGCTTCAGGATCTGCAACTTGCCTAACGTGTAGTTGAGGTAGCCGATATCAAAAGTCCCTCGCATCGCCTCGGCGCGCGCGGGTTTCTCTTCGTAATAGCAGTTCTCTTGGAAGAATTTCGTCGCGTCTTCGACGGACATTCCCTGGGTGTGCATTTTGATTGAGACGCAAAGCCGGCAGAGCCGGACCATGGCGGCCTGGGCCTGGACCATCCGGTATTTCGCGGTGCGCTGGACTTCGTCTTCAGACGGTTTCGCGTTGGGCGCGCCGCCGCCGAAGCCTTCATCGACGACTATCTTCTCGCAGTAATGCGCCCAGCCTTCGACGAACGAGGTGGCGCCAAAAATTTTCTCTGCCTTCGTCGCCTTCGACGCGTTCAAGTGCAGGAACTGCACGTAATGCCCGGGATAAACTTCGTGGATGGAGACCAGGTCGCTCATGAAATAGTTGAAGGAGGTGAGCCATTGTTCCTTCTGGAGTTCCGTCCAATCGTTCTCCGGCGGCGTCACATAAAAATAGGATTCGTTCGCGCGCTTCTCGAACGGGCCCGGCGTATCCATCGAGGCGAAACTCGTGGCGCGGCGATCCTGCGGCGTCTCCTTCACCTGCGCCTGCGCGAGAGCGGGGATCGTCACCAGCTTGTGGTCGGCGACGAATTTCTTCACGGCGTCCAACCGCTTCGTCATTTCCGGAATCAGATTGGCGGCCCTGGGATGATCGCTCTGGATTTGTTTGAAGACCACGTCGGCAGGGCGGGTTTCGTCGATTTTCTTGGCGGCCTCGGCGAAAACGTCCTGTTCCTTTTTCAATTCGGCCAGGCCCAGCTCGAGCAGTTTCGCCGGCGGCATATCGATCAGCTCGGTCTCAGCCAGGAACCGGTGATATTTTTCCTCGCCAATCGCAAACTCCGGCGTGGCCTTCGGCAATTTCTCCTTCTCGAGCCACGCCGCGTATTCCGCCAGTGCGATCGCGGCGCGGCGGTTCGATTGCAGGAACGTCCCGCGAAGCGCTTCGTCCTTCAGGTCGGCGAGGCCTTCAACGAGGTCCTTCTTTAAAAATTCGGAAGCGCCGCGCGCGGCCTGGATCGCCAATTCGACGTAGGGCTTCGGCAGGACCTCGGCCAGGTTTGTCTTCGCCGCGATCATGATGTTCGGCGCCTGGTTCTCGACCACGATGATGCTGCGAACGCGGTCCTCGATCGGGGCGTATTTGCGTTTCGCGTACACGCCGACGTCGACGGCGCGGGCGTAGGTCATCGGGTTGTGGTCGTAGATTGCGAGGTCGTGAATGAAGAAGAGCTCCTTTTTGATCGAGGCCTGGAGCAGGCGGAGATCGATGGCGGCGCGCGGCCCGAGCTTGGCGATATCGAATTTGCCGAGGCGATCGTCGAAGCGGCGAAGGCGGGCGATCTCGGCATCGATGGCGAGGCGGGTGTCCTCGTTGATCCGGCCGTCGTATTCGTGGAAACCGAGGGCGGTGGCCTGGAGCGGGCGCGCGGCGAGGTAACCGCGGATGTATTCTTCGGCGACGCTGTCGAGTTCGGCGTCAGGTTTCAGGGCTGGGGTAGGTTTGGGCGTGGATTTAGGAGCAGGTTTTGGGGAGGGAGAAGGAGAGGAAGCAGAAGAGGGTGTGGAAGACGCGGAAGGAGAGGGGGAAGATTTTGGTTTGGCTGGAGGGGAAGAGGTGGGCTTTGGGGAAGGGGTGGGGGACGCTTTCTGCATCGGCTTCACCGGCTCGGTTGGTTTCAGAGGCGGTCTCGATTTTGGCGTCGGAGTGGGAGTGGCCGTGGGCGTGGCGCAGTAGGCCGAAACGGCGAGGCAAAGCGGCAGCGCGAAAATGAAGCGGCGTATTTTCATGGAGCTGCGGCGCGCCAACCTTAGACGACGCTTTGCGCGTTGCCAAAAATTTCCGCATGAGCGATCATCGTCCTCGCTCCGAAACCACCTTTTCCCTATGAAGCGCCGCCTTTTGTTCAGCACCTTCGCGTGCCTGATCCTTTTCAACGTGCTCCTGGGCGTCCGCTTTTACACCGCTCACGCGGCCGGCGCCGATGACGACAGCGGTTATGCCCAGATCGCGGTCTTCGCGAAAGCCGTCCAGCTCCTGCGCCAGGATTACGTGGACGGCAACAAGACCAGCTACCACGACCTCATTTACGCCGCGATGAAAGGCATGCTCGCGTCGCTCGATCCGCACAGCCAGTTCATGGATCAGAACGACTTCAAGGAAATGCAGGACGACACCCGGAGCCGCTTCAACGGTCTCGGGATCGAAGTCGCGGTGAAGGGCGGGCTGCTCACCGTGATCACGCCGATGGAAGACACGCCGGCGGCCAGGGCCGGGATTTTGTCGGGCGACCAGATTTTGCGGATCAACGGCAACTCGACCGAGAAGATGGACCTGCAGGACGCCGTCAATTTTCTCCGCGGCACTACCGGACAAAAGGTGACGCTGACTATTTTGCGGCCCTCGACGAAGGAGATAAAGGATTTCGCCTTGGAGCGGACGGAGATCAAAGTGCAGTGCGTCAAAGGCACGATGGTTCTCGACGCCGAATTAAGTGGGCCGTTCAAGATCGGCTATATCCGGATCATTCAATTCAACGAGCCGACGGCGGAAGAACTGGCGAAAGCGCTGGACGAATTGCAAAAGCAGGGGATGCAAGCGCTGGTGCTCGATCTGCGAAATAATCCGGGTGGGCTCTTGAATGTGGCGGTCGATGTCTGCGCGCAGTTTCTCCCGCCGGGAACCAAGGTTGTCTCCACGCAGGGGCGCGTCGCTTCCCAGCAACATGATTATTCCACGGCCGCGAACATCAAGGAGCGGCCGCATTTTCCGCTGGCCGTTTTGGTGAACGAAGGAAGCGCGAGCGGTTCGGAGATCGTGGCTGGCGCGATGAAGGATTTGAAACGGGCGGTGCTGGTGGGCGAGACGACCTTTGGCAAGGGCTCGGTCCAGAATGTCGTGCAACTGCCGGACGGTTCGGCGCTCCGTTTCACCACGGCGAAATATTACACGCCGAGCAAGCAGGTCATCCACGGCGCCGGCGTTGTCCCGAATATCCGGGTGCCGATGACGGCGGAAGAGGAGCGCGCGTTGTTTGCGTCGCGGAACGACAACCTGAAGCCGGAAGAAGAGAAGACCCTCATCAAGACGAAGGACCCGCAATTGCTCCGCGCGGTCGATGCGCTCAAGGGCGTAATGATTTACGCGAAGGAGACTTCGCCGAAGATCGATCCGGTGAAGAAGTGAATGGTGATCAGTGAATAGTGAATGGTCTGTGCACGGTTCACCATTCACCAGTCACGATTCACCTTCTCCAAGGACCATCCTGGCGATTGAAACTTCGTGCGACGAGACGGCGATCGCGATTCTGCGCGGGAGTGATTTGCTGGCGAGCGAAGTCGCGTCGCAGGCGGAGCATGAAGCGTATGGCGGTGTGGTCCCCGAGGTCGCGTCGCGTAATCATTTGCTGCACGCGCCGCGTCTGCTTGAGCTGGCGCTGCAAAAAGCCGGCATCGCCTTGGAAGACGTCGATGCGTTTGCGGCGACTTCCGGGCCCGGCCTGGCGAGCTCGTTGATGATCGGGGCCTCGATGGCGAAGGGTCTCGCGCTCGGTGCGGGGCGGCCATACCTGGCGATCAACCATCTCGAAGGTCACCTCCTTTCGCCGTTTTTCGAAGGCGATTTCCAGATCGAGCCAAATGTGTCGCTAATCGTGAGCGGCGGCCACACGCTCCTGGTGGAAGCGCGCGGCGTAAGCGATTACCGAATCCTCGGCCGGACGGTGGACGACGCGGCGGGCGAGGCGTTCGACAAGGTAGCGAAGCTGCTGGGGCTCGGTTATCCGGGCGGGCCCGAAATCGAGAAGCGGGCCGCCGCGGGAAACGGCGCGCGGTTCGATTTTCCGCGGAGCATGCTCGATTCACGCGATCACAATTTCAGCTTCAGCGGTTTGAAAACGGCGGTGCGCTATCGGCTGGCGGATTTTCAAAGGGAACAAGGCACGCCGGAATTAGTGAACG